>JBHHTO010000011.1:0-24512 GCA_046753425.1 Rhodothalassiaceae bacterium
ATGGTCCGCCATAAAGGTCGCGATGAAATAATAGCCATGATCATAGCCGGCGTGGCGGCGCATTTCCAAGGGATAGCCGACGCGCCGGCAGGCCGCCTCGAACAGGTGCGGGTGAAGCTGCTCTTCGAGGAACTGATCCGCCAGTCCCTGATCGACCAGCAGCTTGGGTCGCAACGAGGCATCGGTCAGCCGGCTGACGATCTCGGTTGCATCATGATCCTTCCACGCCGCGCGATCGGGGCCGAGATAGGCGGTGAACGCCTTTTCGCCCCAGGGACATCGCGCCGGCGCGGCAATCGGTGCGAAGGCCGAGATGCTCCTGTAGGTCTCGGGGTGTTTGAGACCGATGGTCAGCGCCCCGTGCCCGCCCATGGAATGCCCGAAGATTCCCTGTCGATCGGGATCGCCGGGAAAATTGGCGAACACCGCATCCCGAAGATCGCGCGTGATGTAGCGCAGCATCCTGTAGTGCCTCGACCACGGGTCCTCGGTCGCATCGAGATAGAAGCCGGCCCCGAGACCGAGATCATAGGCGCCCTCGGGATCATCCGGGACGCCCTCGCCGCGCGGGCTCGTGTCGGGTGCGACGAGCATCAGGCCGAGCTCGGCGGCAAGGCGCTGCGCCCCGGCCTTGATCATGAAGGTCTCCTGCGTGCAGGTGAGCCCGGCGAGCCAGGTCAGGACGGGCACCTTGCCGGCCGCCGCCTGCGGCGGCACGAAGACGGCGAAATTCATGTCCGTGCCGGTCGCTTCGGAGCGATGGGTGGCGAAGCTCACCGTGCCGCCGAAGCAGCGGTGACGTGACAGGATTTCGATACGGCTCATGGCTTTACCCCGCCCGGCGCGCGGCGCGCCGCCTCATTCCGCTGCCATGCACAGGGCGGTGATCTTGTTGCCGTCGGGATCGCGCAGATAGGCGGCATAGGCGTTGGGCGCGAAGTCGCGCGGGCCCGGCGCTCCTTCGTCGCTGCCCCCGGCCTTGAGCCCGGCCTCGTGGAAGGCATGCACCGCGGCACGCGTGGCGGCGGCGAACCCGATCGTCACACCGTTACCGACGGTCGCCGGATTGCCATCGCGCGGGCGACAGAGAATGAACATCTGCCCCGACTCCGAGCGCCAGAAGCAGGCGGCGTTCTCGATCTCGCGAAAGCGGGTGATGCCGAGCGTCGCCAGCACCGCGTCATAGAAATCGCGGCCCTTCGCCAGATCGTTCGTGCCAAGCGTGACATGCGTGTACATGGACATTTTGCCTCGTCCCTTTCCTTTCCTTCGACCACACCACGATGGTGCGGGAGCCGCCCAGTCTCATACTCTCCCCGCTTTTCGGCAAGCGCCGGCTGTCGCGAAGGCGCTCCGGCCCCTCCTTCGTCCTTCGACGGGGCTCCGGACGAACGGCTTTTCTTTCCCTCGCTCACTCGCCCTCCCTCAAAAGACCACCACCGAGCGGATCGACTTGCCCGCGTGCATCAGATCGAAGGCGGCGTTGATCTCCTGGAGCGGCATCGTATGCGTGATGAGATCGTCGATATTGATCTTGCCCTGCATGTACCAGTCGACGATCTTCGGCACGTCGGTGCGCCCGCGCGCGCCACCGAATGCGGTGCCGCGCCAGACGCGTCCGGTGACGAGCTGGAAGGGACGCGTCGCGATTTCCTGGCCGGCGCCGGCGACACCGATGATGATGCTCTCGCCCCAGCCCTTGTGGCAGCATTCGAGCGCCTGCCGCATCACCTTCACATTGCCGATGCACTCGAAGCTGTAATCGACGCCGCCGCCGGTGAGATCGACGATGGCCGCGACGACATCGTCGACCTCTTTCGGATTGATGAAGTCGGTCATGCCGAATTTCTCGGCGAGCGGGCGCTTTTCCGGATTGAGATCGACGCCGATGATGCGGTCCGCGCCGACCATCCGCGCGCCCTGGATGACATTGAGGCCGATGCCGCCAAGGCCGAAAACGGCCACCGTGTCACCGGGCCGGACCTTTGCCGTGTTGACCACCGCGCCGATGCCGGTGGTGACGCCGCAACCGATATAGCAGACCTTGTCGAAGGGCGCGTCTTCCCGGATCTTCGCCACCGCGATCTCGGGCAGGACGGTGAAGTTGGAGAAGGTCGAGCAGCCCATATAGTGGCGGATCATCTGCCCGTCCTTCGAGAAGCGGCTGGTGCCGTCGGGCATCAGGCCCTGGCCCTGCGTCGCGCGGATCGCCTGGCAGAGATTGGTCTTGCCCGAGAGGCAGAATTTGCACTGCCGGCATTCGGGCGTGTAGAGCGGGATCACATGATCCCCCGGCGCGACCGAGGTCACACCGGGTCCAACCTCGCGCACGACGCCCGCGCCCTCATGCCCCAGGATCGACGGAAACAGGCCCTCGGGATCGGCACCCGAAAGGGTGAACTCGTCCGTATGGCAGACACCGGTCGCCTTGATCTCGACCAGCACCTCGCCTTCTTTCGGGCCCTCGAGGTCAATCTCGGTCACCTCGAGTGGCTTTCCCGCCTCGAATGCCACCGCCGCACGTGTCTTCATGGCCTTCTTCTCCCTGTTACCCGGTCGGTCTGCTCATCCCCTGCATGGAGCCCTGCGGGAACCGCATGGTTCCGCAACATCAGGGCCCCAGAAAGCGGGTCAGTGGAAAGCGAAATGTGTCCTCGTGACATTTCAGCGCGCCCAGCACTTCGCGGCCGGAGAAGCGGCGCACGTCATAGAGGCAAAGGCTGATCACAGCGAAGCGATGGGCCAATTTGTGATTGTAGGAAATCTCGAAGCTTTCCAGATCGGAGAAATCCATCCCGTGTTCGAGAAACCATGCCATGTCGCCGACCACCCGCAGGCCCTGCCGGCCTGCGCGCGACGCGGCGAGAAAGGCCTGCTCGAAGGTCGCAAGGGCCACCTGCACGCTTTCGAACCCGTTCCAGATGACAAGCTGCCCACTGCCGATCGCCCGGTCGGTTTGCGGGGCGACCTCGCGCAAATGCCCGAGAATCTCGTTCACGCCCTCGGCAGCTCCGACAAGATAGCAGATATCGTCGTTGCGGATGCCGTCCGCGAGAAAGGGGACCGCGAGCTTGCTGCGCCCGCCATCCGTTTCATAAAGCGCGCAAAGGTGGTTGCTGTAATCGATGGCGAGCCCCTCGAGAGAGATCGAGAGGTGGCCGGTACCCTGACCGCTGCGGCGATTTCCGGAACGCCGGCCCGGCCGGGGCTTCCCCGTTTCGGGAAATGCGAACAGATCCTCGCGCCGGAAGCGCCGCTCGCGCCGTGCGCCGACACGGACGCAAGGCAGCAGTCCGGCATCCGTCCAGCGACGCAAGGAGACCTCGCTTGCGTTGAGAATCCGGGCTGCCTGCTTGATATTGAGCAGCTCCTCCCCACCCGTCATGCTCGCCTTGCGCGCCATATCCTTGCTATCGCCTCGCCTTTTTCGGCATGTCCATCATCGCCCGCGCGGCAACGCCATTCGTTGGCGTTTCCTGCCGGGAGAACGAGCCCCATGATCACCGCGGAGACGGAGCAGGACACCACGTCTCGCTATTGATCATTGCTATACATTATACGGCATATCGCTTGCGCATCAGTCAAGGAGAATTCCTGCGGCCGCGGCTTGAGGCCATTCATGATTCTGTCGTTATCAGCGGAGATAATCTCATTTTATCGCACTATCCTCTGGGTTTTCGTCATATATTTTCACAAAAATGTGAATTGCTCGAAAGGCGTTTCGTGCTTGACCCGACAGCAAAAACGGCCTGACTATCATCCAATATTGCTCTTTACTGATCGCTGCTCATCATGGAATGTGCGCATTCGATCAGGGTGGGCGCGGTGCAATTTGCCACACCAGGCAGAGACGTCAGCTCTCCATGTGTTCAGGCGCACCGGTCCGGCAAGGAATCAGGGCCTGCAAGAATCCAGGCCAGCACAAGGAGGAGCAACGATGCCAGACCCCGTCCCGAGTCTCTATGAAGCGCTGAGTCACCCGCCGGTCCGTGCCGCCGGCAACGAGCCCGACCTCGGCATCTACCGCACGGTCAGCGAAGCACGTTACGGGCGCTTCTCCTACGAGGCTCCATGGGAAGGACTCGTCGAGGTGGGAGGACGCAACAGCGGCGAGACGGCCTGGACCAACAAGTTCGAGATCGCCTACACGCAGGTCGGCGACAAGGGTCCCCTGTGCCTCTTCATCCACGGCGTGCCTTGCAATCGCGGGCAGTGGGAAGAGGTGCAACGCTTTGTCGGCCGGTTCTGCGAGACCATCTCCATCGACATGCTGGGCATGGGCGAAAGCTCGCAGCCGCGCATGTACGGCCACAAGGAGAAGGGGCCGGACAACGATTGTTGGCACTGGCAGAACGATGTCGACTATGTCGAGAAGCTGATGCAGTCCCTCTATCCCGGGCGCAAGTTCGTGCTCATCGCGGACGACTGGGGGAGTGGCATCGCATCGCACTATGCGGCCAGGCACAATGACCGCCTGCTCGCCCTCATCCATTTCGATGCGATCACCTTCGACGGTTACCCGGTCAACGAGATCCAGGCGATCGGCAGGGCTTCGCAGATCCCCAACACGCCCGAAGGGGACGCCAAGTTCGGCGAGCTCTTTGCCGCCTTCGACCAGACGCTCGTGCAGATTCTGAAGACGATGGTCTATGATCCCAGCGTCTACAACCAGTACAAGCTGCGCCTGCTGACATTCCCCTATGTCGATGTCGACTATGAGCGCAATGGTGCCGGCGACGGTGTCAGCGACGTCGCCAAATCGACGACCATGCACTTGTGCCTGCACAATATGCGGGTGCTCGCCGATCGCGCCGCGATCCTGAGCCCGGCGCTTCTGCTGCCCTATCACGCCGAAAGGAATCCGAACGGCTGCCGCTATGACGCGATCACGGTGCCGTGCCTCATTGGCTGGGGCGAGTATGACAATATGATGCCGGCGGCCCAGACGCAGCGCTTTGCCTATGTCCTCGGCACCGACAATGTGCAGGTCCACTATATCCCCAATGCGGGCCATTTCGCCCACACCGACCAGCCGCTCTATGTCGCCGACACGATCCTCAATTTCATTCGCCGTGTCGTCGGCCGTTCCGGCCTTGCCGACATCTATGTCGGCAATGACGGAATCTGGAAGGGCGATGAGCGGCAGATGGTCTCCGATTTGAGAGGAATTTACGGAATCGATGCGGAGGCCTGAACGAACTGGGCAAGCGACACGGCCCGAACGGCACGGGCCAACCCAGGAACAAGAACAGTGCCGAGCATGAACTTGTGTCAACAAAGGCAACCACGGAGGGGCCAATCCCATGTTCAAGCGCACCCAAATGAAGCTGCTCGCCGGCGCCGCCGCCAGCGCGCTCTCGATCGGCACTGCCATCGCCGGGCCGAGCGGATCGGAACTTGACCTGAGTTTCATGCCCGCCGCCGGCGGCATGGAGGGGGTCGGCGCCGTGCGGCCACAGGACACCACGGCGACCGTGTTCGGCAATCCGGCAACCGCGACCCAACTCAAGGGGGAAACCGAGTTTCTCTTCGGCGGGTCCTATATCAGCCCCGATCTCAAATCGAGCGGCACGGTGAGCGCGCCCGGCCCGGGTGGAACACTCGTCGGCATGCCTTTCAAGGGACGCTCGAAACTCGACGATCTTGCAGTACCCAATGCCGCGGTGCTGCAGCGACTGACACCCCGCCTCGTCGTCGGCATGGGAATCAGCGGCGTCTCGGGCCTCGGCTCCGATTTCCGCAACCGTTTTCCGGTGCCCTTGTCCCTCACCGCCGACCTCAAGCTCTTCGGGGCCTCGATGAACGCCGCCTATCAGGTGACCGACCGGCTCGCGCTTGGTGGCGCCTTTACACTCGGCATCGGATCGCTGCAGGTGGGAACACAGCCGAGCACCGCCTCGTCGAACAATTTCGGCGTCTCCGGGCGCTTCGGATTCACCTATGATCTCGGCCCGGTGGCGATCGGCGGATTCTACCGTACCGAAATGCGGGTCAAGTATTCCGGCATCGTCCTCATCAACCCCACCACCTTTTCCGATTTCACCCTGACCCAGCCGCGTGAGATCAAGGGCGGCATCAGCACCACGGAGGCCTTCTCGGAGACCACCATGGTGTCAATCGACGTCGGCTGGAAGAACTACTCGAAGGCACGCGGCTACCAGGATTTCTGGCGCAACCAGTGGAAGATCGCGATCGGACTGCAACAGGCGCTGACGGACCGTTTCACGGTGCGCGCCGGCTGGAGCACCAACCGCTCGATCTCGAAGCGTGCCTCGAAGCTCGGTTTCAGCTTCTCCCAGGTGCCCTCGCTTTTCGCCCCGGGATTCCCCGATCTCGGACTTGGCCCGGAAACAGCGCCCGTGTTCCCCGATATCATCCAGGTTGCACAGACGACGATCGCCAACGGCCTGTGGCAACAGGGGGTCTCCATGGGAGCCGGATACCAACTGACCAAACGGATCCGCGTCGATCTCTTTGCCAACTACGCCTATGACGGGCAGGCACGCTTCAAGTCGCCGATCCCCGGCAGCCCGCAGGAGTTGCGCGGCGACGGAAATCTGTTCAGCACCGGCATGGGTTTCACCTGGAACTTCTGAGAAATAGCTGGCGATCGGGCCGTTCCCCGGCCCGCTCGCGCCTCCCTTTTGAAAAGGACCAATATCATGGAATTCCTCAGCGCTCATGTCGACGCCGTCATCTATGCGATCGGGCTTGTAGCGCTCCTGCTCCTCCTGATGCCCTTCTCGCCGATGATGATCGATATCCTGCTGCTGCCCCGTGGGCTGCAGCTCGCCATCTATCGCTATCGTTACCTGCTGTGGGCGATCGTATGGGCGGCGGCGGCAATCCTGCTCATCCGCGGGCTCAATGCGATCGCCGAGCCGTCGGGCTTGCTTGCGCCTCTTGTGGCCATGCTCAAGGGACTCCTCGGAGACTGGGGCCCATCGCTCTTCGGCGCCGGGGATCCGGTCTGGATCACGGTCACGCTTGTCACGATTGCCATCGCCGCCTTCATGTTCTGGTCGGGCTATGTCCCCTATGTCATGACCCCACCGGCCAATCCGAAGCTGCTTGATGTGAAGGAGGCCGACAGCCTGCTGAAGGACGACGACATGGTGCTTGGCGTCGTCAATGGCGCGGACGTCCATGCTTATCCCCGCGATTACATTGCGCGCCCGCATTTCTTCGCGGACGTCGTCGGTGGCGAGCAGCTCACCATCTCCTATTGCATCCTTTGCAACAGCGGCACCGCTTTCCGGTCCGAGCTCAAGGGGCGGCCCCTGAAACTCAAATGCGTGACCGCCTACAACAACAACATCATCTATTACGACCCGGCGACGCGGAACTTCATCCAGCAGCTCGATGGCGCGGTCATCGAAGGTCCCGATGCGGGCGCGCAACTCGATCAGCACCCGGTGGTGCAGGCGCGCTGGGGCGACTGGAAGGAGCTGCACCCGGATACCAAACTCTATTATGCGCCGGAGAAGAGCCTGCGCGACAAGATGGTCGGCGCGATGCTGCAGATGCTGATCCCGATCCGCAAGCTGGCGAAGCGCACGAAGCCCTGGCATCGCATCCGCGGCCGCCTCGATCCGCGTCTGCCGGCCATGTCCTATGTCTACGCGATCGAGATCAATGGCGAGCGCAAGGCCTATGCGGAGTCCGACCTGCGCGAGGCCCGGGTGATCAATGATTCGGTGGGCGGCGAACCGCTTGTCGTTCTCTACGACGCACAGCGCGATGTGGGCGACATTTTCTCACGCCGCGTCGAGGGCCGGGTCCTGACCTTCTCGCCCGCCTCGGGCGCCGATGGTGCCATCGCGCGCGATGACGAAACCGGGTCGACCTGGCGTGTCACGGGGAAAGCGGTTGCCGGGCCGCTCGCCGGCCAGCGTCTGCAAGAGCTGCCCCATTACAACAAGCTCTTCTGGTTCAGTTGGCCCCTGTTCAAACCGGACACGAGCCTGGTGCGCGCCGCCAACCAATAACAATAACAAGCAATCAAGCGCAAACTCGCCGGATGGTGGACCCGACCCCCGCCATCCGGCTCTATTCTCCTGCTCCGCCAAGCGGCGGAAAGGCGGCGGGCGGGCGGCGGTGGTGCGTCGCCTGCTCATAGGCATAGGCGACACGAAAGATCGCCGGCTCATCGAAGCGGCGCGCGAGGATCTGAAGCCCGGCGGGCAGATTGCCGTGGCTGAAGCCCATCGGCACCGTTGCCGCCGGCATGCCGGTCGCCGGCGCCACCAGTTGCGAATTGTCGCCCCTGTATTCCTCTTCCGCACGATCGAGATGCGCCGGCGGACTGGTCCATGTGGGATAGACGAGCACGGTGACATCGGCCGCATCTATCGCCGCCGTCACCGCCGCGAGAAAGGCGCGGCGCTTCGGATGCGCGAGATAGGGCGGGCAGGGCTCGGCCCAGTCCTCGGGCGCGACGTCGAGCGGCCAGGGCGCAAAATAGTCGAGTGCATCCTTCACATAGGGTGAGTACTGCCCGGTCTCGCGCACGGTCATCACATCGTCGAAGGGCGCGCGCTCGCCGAGAGACTTCAGATAGACATGCATGTCGTAGCGGAAGCGCGGACAGAACCCCTCGTCCCGTATGTGCTTCTCGAAATCCGCGATCTTGACGGGGTCGACGATCACCGCCCCGGCGCGGCGCATGTCGTCGAGCGCCGCCTCGAACAGCGCGGTGATCGCGGGATCGGCATCGTCCCTGTCGACGAGCGCACGCAGGACACCGACGCGGACACCGGCAAGCCCCTGCGGGCCGAGAAAGCGGGTGTAATCGTCCGCCTTGCGGGCATCGGCCTCGGCGGTGAAAGGGTCGGCGGGGTCGCTGCCGACGATGACCGAGAAGATGCGCGCGCCGTCCTCGACCGTGCGCGTAAGCGGCCCCGCGATGTCGCGGTCGAAGGCGAGCGGAATGATGCCGTCGCGGCTCGTCAGCCCGATCGTCGAACGGATGCCGAACAGGGCCAGATGCGAGGCCGGGCCGCGGATCGAATTGCCGGTATCGGTGCCCATGCCGGCGACACCGAAGCTCGCCGCAACGCCCGAGGCCGTGCCGCCCGAGGAGCCCGCCGGGACGCGATCGAGCGCATAGGCATTGGCCGTCACGCCATAGGACGCGCTTTCGGTGCGGCGCGGGCTGAAGGCCCATTCCGCCATATTGGTCTTGGCAAGCACGATCGCGTCGGCCGCGCGCAGGCGGGCGATCATGAAGGCGTCGTCGGGCGGCAGATGATCCATCATCGCCACCGAGCCACCGGTGGTCGGCAGATCGTGGGTGTCGAAATTGTCCTTGATGAGGAGCGGCGCGCACCATAAGGGGCCGAGCGGCTTGCCGGCGGCATGCCGGGCGTCGATCGCGGCGGCGCGGGCGCGCGCCTCGGGGTTGACGACGGTGATCGCATTGAGCCCGGTCGGCTTGTCATAGGCGGCGATGCGGGCGAGATAGGCATCGACGACACGGGCGCAGGTGGTCCGGCCGTCTTCAATGGCCTTCTGGATGTCGGCGATGGTCGCCTCGACAATATCGAATTCCCCGGCCGGCGGTGCCTGTTCACAGGCGCCGAGGGCGAGGATGCCGAGTGACAGGATCCCTGCAATGCCGGGGCGCATGGCTCCCCCCTCCCCCCGCTCCTTCCACCTGCGCTCAGGCGTTTCCGGCCCGCAGGAGACGGCCCGGGCGCGCGCCGGTGAGCGCGTCATCGAGCACGATGGGCGCGCCGGCGACGAGCGTCGCCCGGTCCCCCTCGGCGCCCTGGAACAGGCGCTTTCCCCCCGCCGGCAGGTCGCGCACGATGTGCGGCCGGGGCAGGCGCAAATTCTCGAAGTCGATGACATTGACATCAGCCTTCATGCCGGGCGCCAGCACACCGCGATCATCAAGACCCATGTGGCGCGCATTGTCGAGGGTCTGCTTCTTCACCAGCCATTCGAGCGGCAGGCGCTCGCCGCGACTGCGGTCGCGCGCCCAGTGGGTGAGCAGGAAGGTGGGAAAGCTTGCATCGCACACCGTGCCGACATGCGCGCCGCCATCGGAGAGCCCGAACAGCGCCCGCGGATGCGTCATCATGGTGCGCAGATCTTCAAGATCGAAGCGGCTGTAATTGTAGATCGGGAAATAGATCAGCCGCTCGCCCTCCTCCTCGAGGAGGACATCGTAGATCGCCTCCATCACCCCGACCCCGCGCTCCCGGGCGACATAGTAGAGCGAGTCCGCCATCGGCGGCTCATAGTCGGGCGGGTCGGCGAGCCGGAACATGCGCAGCGAGAAGAAATCGAGCCGCTCGAGAACCGCATCGGCGAGCGGCGGCACCGGGCTGTCCGGGCCCGAGAGCCGCGTCCGCTCCTCGGCGAGAAGACGCCGCCGGAAATCGGCATCGCGCAGGGTTCGGACGCGCTCCGCAAGCGGCCGGTCGTGGATGGCGCGATAGCTCGGGAAAGCCATCAGCGGATTGAGCGTTGTCTCGAGCCCGAGACAGACGCCGATGCCGCGCGCCGCTACCTGTACCTTCATGTCATGTCCGGCACCGCTCGCCGCCTCGACGCGGGCGAGGATGCGCGTCCACTGATCGGGCGCAAGGTCACGTTGATTGAGCGAGACCGAGATCGGACGGCCGCCGGCGCGGGCGATGCGATCGACGAGATCGAACTCCGGATCGAAGGCATCGGGCCCGTCGGCGAGACGGAAATCCGAGACAAGCTGGAAAACGCCGTGTCCGGCATCCCGCAGCGCCCGCGCGAGCCCCTCGAGTTCGTCGCCGGTGCTCGTCCGCGCCGGGGTGTCGGTGCCGTAGGCCGTCTTGTGGACGTCGGTGCGACCGCTCGAGACGCCGAAGGCGCCGGCGCGGAGCGCCTCGGCCGCAAGCTTTCGCATGGCTGCGATATCATCGACGCTCGCCGCCTCGCCGGCCGCCCCGCGCTCGCCCATGACATAGAGCCGCAGCGGATCGTGCGTCACCTGCGTCACGATATCGACCGCATGGGACCTTCCTGCGAGCCGGTCGAGATAGTCGCCGAAGCTCTCCCACTCGAAGCCGACCCCTTCGGCGAGGGCGACGCCGGGGATCTCCTCGACGCCTTCCATGAGGGCGATCAGCGTCTCCTCCTCGCCGGCGCGCAAGGGGGCAAAACCAACCCCGCAATTGCCCATGACGGCGGTGGTCACCCCGTGCAGTGAGGAGGGCGCGAGCGTCTCGTCCCAGCAGGCCTGACCATCATAATGGGTGTGGATGTCGACGAAACCGGGGGTGACGATCGCGCCTTCAGCGTCAATCACGCGGTCCGCCGGCTCGGCGAGGCGGCCGATGGCTGCGATCTGTCCCTCGCGAATGCCGACATCCGCCCGAAAACCGGGCCGGCCCGTCCCATCGATGACGGTGCCGCCGCGGATGATCACATCGAGGCTCATTCGGTCGCCTCCGCCTCCGCCCTTGCCAGGCGCCGCTCGCCGCGCAGCACCAGCGCCACGAATAGCAGGGCGGAAGGAAACATCAACACGCCATAAGCGGCACCGGGCAGCATCATCGCCTCGCTGTCAAGCAGCGTCGCACCGACGAACATGGCGAGCGAGCCGTTCTGGATGCCGCATTCGATGGTCAGGGCAATGACCCGCGGCGGCGACAGCCGCGCCGCCTTGGCAAGCAGGAAGGCCGCACTCATGGCGCTGAGATTGAGGAGCAGGATGCCGGGCGCAAGGGCGAGAAGGTGCGCCCGGACGAGGTCGCGGGCGAGCCAGATGGCGGCGACAAGAAAGAGCAGGAAAAAGCCGATGGCAAGCCGCCGCATGAACGGTTCGAGCCAGATCGCTTGTGCCGGCCAGAAACCGCGCAGGGTCATGCCGGCAAGCACCGGCAGAAGGGTCATCGCCGAGAGCGTCATCACCGTGCCGGCAAGCGACAGCTCGGGCGCCGCGGCGCCCATGAAGGACGGCAAGGCGAGCGCAACGATGAGCGGCAGGGTGAGAATGCTGATCATGCTGATCACCGCGGTGAGCGAGATCGAGAGCGCGGTGTCGCCATGGCCGAGATGGGTGAGAAGGTTCGACATCGGCCCGCCCGGCGCGGCAGCGATGATCATGAAGCCGACCGCGAGCCCGCCCGTGATTCCGAGCGCGTGCACGACGGCCAGCGCAAGTGTCGGCAGGAGCACAAGCTGCGCCGCAGCACCGACGAGGAAGCCCTTGGGCCGGGCCGCAACGGCGGCGAAATCGGCCGGCCTCAGGCCGAGCCCCATGGCAAACATGATCACCGCCACGATGGCGGGCAGGCCCCAGGCACTGAAAAAATTCATGCGCGATCCGTCGGGCAATCCTCGGGCGACAGCATAAAGGGCGGTCAAGGCGCGCCGCAAGCCGGCAAGGGTCCGGGCTTTCCAATCCCGGGTAAAGCGGTTATAGCCCCGCGCCATGACCAGGATCGACGACAGGACCGCCATTCTCCTGCTCTCGGGCGGGCTCGATTCCGCAACCGTGGGGGCGATGGCACGCGCCGCGGGCTATCGCCTGCACGCGCTCTCTTTCCGCTACGGCCAGCGCCATGCGGTCGAGCTCGAGGCAGCGGCGCGCATCGCGATGCATCTCGGGATTATCGAGCACCGCATTGCGGAGATCGATCTCAGGCTCTTCGGCGGCAGCGCATTGACCGACGACATCCCGGTGCCCAAGGGACGCGCGGCGCCGGAGATGACATCCGGCATCCCCAGCACCTATGTGCCGGCGCGCAACACCATCTTTCTCGCCTATGCCCTTGCCTATGCCGAGGTGCTGCCGGCGCGGCATATCTTTCTCGGTGTCAATGCGGTGGATTTCTCCGGATACCCCGACTGTCGGCCGGATTTCATCGCCGCCTTCGAGACCATGGCCAATCTCGCGACACGGGTCGGCCGCGAGGGATCGGCACCGATTGAAATCCATGCGCCGCTCATCCATCTGACGAAGGCGGAGATCATCCGCCGCGGCACGGAGCTCGGCGTCGATTACGGGCTGACCGTGAGCTGCTACGATCCCGACGCGGCGGGGCGGGCCTGCGGCGGCTGCGACGCCTGCATCCTGCGCCGCGAGGGTTTCGCGGCGGCCGGCGTCGCCGACCCGACGGTCTATCAGGAGCCATGACCTACAGCGTCAAGGAGATCTACTACACGCTGCAGGGTGAGGGCGCCCAGACGGGACGCGCGGCGGTCTTCTGCCGCTTTGCCGGCTGCAATCTGTGGAGCGGGCGCGAGGCTGATCGTGCGGCCGCCCTCTGCCGCTTCTGCGACACCGATTTCGTCGGCACCGATGGGCCGGGTGGCGGACGATTCGACAGCGCCACCGCGCTCGCCGCGGCGGTGCGCGACCGCTGGCCCGCGGATGCACCGGGGCGACCGATGGTCGTCTGCACCGGCGGTGAGCCGCTGCTGCAACTCGATGCGCCGCTCATCGCCGCCCTGCACGAGGCGGGACTCGAGATCGCGGTCGAGACCAATGGCACGCTTGCCGCCCCCGCCGGTCTCGACTGGATCTGCGTCAGCCCCAAGGCCGGTGCGCCGCTGGTGCAGAAATCGGGTAACGAATTGAAGCTCGTCCATCCGCAGGAGGGGCTCGATCCGGAGGAATTCGCGGCGCTTGCCTTCCGGCATTTCTTCCTGCAGCCGATGGACGGCCCGGACATTGCGGCCAACACCGAGGCCGCGGTCCGCTACTGCCTTGCCCATCCGCACTGGCGCCTGTCGCTGCAGACTCACAAGCTCGTCGGATTGCCGTGAGGAAAGCCGCTCAGCCGCGCCCGCGATAGGGGGCGACGCCGGGGTCGGGCAGCCACAGGCCTTCCGGCGGCGTGCCTGTCTGATAGAAAACATCGATCGGAATGCCGCCGCGCGGATACCAGTAGCCGCCTATGCGCAGCCATTTCGGCGCCAGAACCGCGATCAGCCGTTCCGCAATGCCGATGGTGCAATCTTCGTGGAAGGCCCGGTGATTGCGGAAGCTGGCGAGGAACAACTTCAATGACTTGCTCTCGACGATCCGGGCCTCGGGTACATAATCAATCACCAGGTGGGCGAAGTCCGGCTGCCCCGTCACCGGACAGAGGCTGGTGAACTCGGGGCAGGTAAAGCGGATCAGGTAATCGCGCCCCGGCCGCGGGTTGGTCACCGTCTCGAGCACTGCCGCATCCGGGCTTTCCGGGATGCCGGCACGCCCGCCAAGCTGGTTCAACCCTTTATATTCCGCCTCTTCCATGGCCGCGCTTATGGGGGGTCTCCGGGCAAAAGTCAAAGGCGTCCGATTTTAACGAAACTTGTTCAGCTTTCATTCATGTCGGCGCGGCAATCTTGCAGCATGGGCGCGAAAGCCCCCGCGCGGATCGGATCCGCGCGCCGACAGAAGGAGGCAGACCATGGCCAAGGTGCCGCAGGCACGATTCGCCATCGGACAGGTGGTCCAGCACCGCATACTCGGCTATCGCGGCCTCGTCTTCGATGTCGATCCGGTCTATGCCTGCGACCCCGGATGGTACGAGAGCCTGGCCAGCGATACCGCGCCCAAGGACCGGCCCTGGTATCATGTCCTCGTCGACGGCACCGAACACATCACCTATGTCGCCGAACGGCATCTCGAGCTGAGCGGCGATGTCGATGAGGAAATCGACAATCCCCTGCTCGAGGACTTCTTCCTTCCCCAGCAGTCCGGCGGCTACACACCGCGCCTGTCGCTCAACTGAGACGGCCGAAATGCCGCGAGGTCTTGGCCCGCCTCCGCCGGCGGCGAGGCTTTCGGGCAGACCGGAATCTGCGCTAGGCTGCCGGGACATGCCGCCACCTCCCGCGAACCGGTGATGTCTCCGATGTCCGAGTCCCCGCCCCTGCCGACGCCACGCGTCTCCGCTGTCTGGCTGGCAAGGGAGACCGGTGCGCCGGATCTGCGGCTTATCGATGCAAGCTGGTACCTGCCCGGTGGCGGCGATGCGGCGGCGGACCATGCCGCGGTCCATATACCGGGCGCGCCCTTCTTCGATATCGACGGCATCGCGGATCGTGCGAGCGACCTGCCGCACATGCTGCCACGGCCGCAGGAATTTGCGCGTGCCGTCGGCAGGCTTGGTGTCGGAAGCGGTGACCGCGTCGTCGTCTATGACCGTGGCGGGGTCCCCTCCGCGGCCCGCCTGTGGTGGATGTTTCGCGTCTTCGGCCATGACCGGGTGGCCGTTCTCGACGGTGGGCTCGATGCCTGGCGCGGTGTCGGTGGCGCCGTTCGCGGCGGACCGGAATCGGTGACGCTACGCGCCTTCGCAGCCGGCTTCCGGCCGCAGCTCGTCGCCGACCGGGCGCGGCTTCTCGCCGCCATCGCGGACGATGCGGTGGCGATCGTCGATGCCCGCAGTGCGGCCCGCTTTCGCGGCCAGGCGCCGGAACCCCGCCCCGGGCTCGCGCGCGGCCATATCCCGCGCAGCCGCAATCTCCCCTTTGACCTGCTCTACCGGAACGATGGCCGCCTTGCCGAACCGGAACGCCTGCGCCATTGCTTCGCGGCCGCCGGCATCGACCCCGAAGGCCCGCTGATCGCGACCTGTGGCTCGGGGATCAGCGCCTGCTCGATCGCACTCGCCGCCGCAAGACTTGGTAATCCCGATTGCGCGGTCTATGACGGCTCCTGGGCCGAATGGGGCGCCGATCGGGCACTCCCGCGGGCAATGGGACCTCACAGGGACAGGGACGACACCTGACATGAAGCGCAATACCAGACTGGTCGAAGGCGGACGCAGGAAGGAGTGGACGCACGGCATCGTCAATCCGCCGCTCTTCCGCGCCTCGACCTGTCTTTTCGACAGCTATGCCGCGCTCCGCGCCGGCATCGCCGACCCCGACGCCGATCTTTTCTATGGCCGCCGCGGCACGCCCACCCACTGGGCCCTGCGCGAGGCGCTGCGCGAGCTCGAGGGCGGCGCCGGCACCTGGCTCTATCCATCGGGAATGGCGGCCATCACGGCCAGTATACTCGCCTTCGCCAGAGCCGGTGACCGTATCCTCGTCACCGACAGCGCCTATGAGCCGACGCGCCATTTCTGCGACACGGTGCTGAAGGCGATGGACATCGAGACCGTCTATTACGACCCGCTCATCGGTGCCGACATCGCCGGACTTCTCGATAGGCGCACGCGCCTCGTGCTCACCGAATCGCCGGGCTCGCTGAGCTTCGAGGTCCAGGACCTGCCGGCCATCGCCGCGGCAGCGCATGCGGCCGGCGCCCTCGTGCTGCTCGACAACACCTGGGCGACGCCGCTCAATCTCGATGCGCTGGCGCTCGGCGCCGACGTCTCGATCCATGCGGCGACCAAGTACATCGTCGGCCATTCGGACGTCATGCTCGGCACGGCGACCGCGAACGATCGCGCCTGGCCGCGGCTCAAGCGCATGGCGACCGCGCTCGGTCTCACGGCGAGCGCCGACGATGCCTGGCTCGCGCTGCGCGGTCTGCGCACGCTCGGGGTGCGGCTCGCCCGCCACGAGGCGAACGCCCTTGAGGTCGCCAACTGGCTCAAGGCGCGCCCCGAGGTGGCGCGGGTGCTCCACCCCGCCCTCCCCGACTGTCCGGGGCATGACATCTTCAGGCGCGACTTTACCGGCTCCTGCGGACTGTTCTCGATCGTCATGCAGGGCGGAGACGACGGTGCCATCGCCGCCTTCATCGATGATCTTGCGCATTTAAGCATCGGCTTTTCCTGGGGCGGTTATGAGAGCCTCATCCTGCCCGCCGATCCGGCGCGCGTGCGCAGCGCGACCCGCTGGCAGGCGGAGGGGCCGCTCCTGCGGCTCCATATCGGGCTTGAGGATCCGGCGGACCTGGTCGCCGATCTTGAGGCCGGCCTCGCGCGATTTCGTCAGGCACGGGGCGACTGAAGCGATCACAGAGCCGGCCGGCGATCCGGTATCACGTCGCCGTATTTTTGGGCTTCGGCCCGGGCTTGCGGCGACGCAGACGCCGGCCCGTTCGCACCTCGAGCGCACGCACGAACGCCTCACTTCCCATTGGCCGCCCGGTGCGGACATGCCGTTCCAGCCGCCGCGCCGTCGTCCCGGGCACGCCCTGGGCCAGATATTCCGCCCATTGCGGACAACGCTCGCGCAACGGTCCCGCCACCACCAGCGGGTCGTCGCATCCGGTGAGATGCGCCCGCGCGCTCGACCAGCGCCAGTGTTCGGGCCGCAGGCAGAACCCTTCGCGCACCGGCGCACGCTCGACATAGCGCGCCGCCTCGAGAAGACCCGCCTCGTCGAGGACGCAGGAGGCGAAGCGCCCCTGCCACAGATGGCCGGTCCAGCCATTGCGCCGGTTGATATGCCGCGTATAGCGCCGGTGCGCCTCGCCGAGCGCACGCCTGAGCCCGCCCTCGTCGGACGGCACGAGAATGAGATGGACATGGTCAGGCATCAGGCAATAGGCCCAGCATTCGACTCCATGCGCGCGACACCCCTCGGCAAGCAGCGTCCGGTAATGGAGGCTGTCGCCGGCGGTGAAGAAGACCTGCTGGCCGCGATTGCCACGCTGCATCACATGATGCGGCAGACCGGGAATGACGATGCGCGCCATGCGTGCCATGTGCGCATCATGGGCGCCTCGCCATGGCCGCGTCAATCGATATCCTGTCCCCGCATTTGCCGCAATCTGCAAGCGCGCTCGCGCAGCCGGTGCTGGCCTTGCGCAAAGCTTTGCGTTATAGCCTGTCGCGTCCCGAATCCCGAGGAGGAGAGCGTCCATGCCCATCGTCGAGCCCGAAAACCGTACGGTCAAGGCGCTGCGGGGCGTGCATCTCTATCACAGCCCGTTCTCGAACTGCTCGCAGCGGGTGCGCCTCGTGCTCGAGGAAAAGGCAATTCCCTGGCAGAGCCACCCGATCGATCTCACGGCCTTCGAGCATCTGACGCCCGAGTACCAGGGCATCCACCCCAAGGGCGTGGTGCCGGCGCTGGTCCATGACGGCACGCTGATTACCGAGTCGCACGACATCATCCAGTATCTCGACGATCATTTCGACGGCCCGCGCCTCATGCCCGGCTCGCCCGAGGAGGCGGCGCGCATCCGCCCCTGGATGGAGATGGGCGCGGCGCTCCAGGACAGCATCAAGACGCTGACCTTCGAGCGCATCTTCCGCGACCGCTATCCGCCGACGCGCGAGAAGTACGAATTCTACGCCGCGCACCAGCGCAATCCGGAGCTCGTGGCTTTCTACCGCCGCTATCTCGAGGGCTTCGATCCGGCGCAATGCGCCGCCCATGAGGCGCGTATCCGGGACTTCCTCGCCCGCGCCGATGCGGCGCTTGCGACATCCGGCTATCTTGCCGGTGAGGCGGTGTCGCTCGCCGATTTCTCGGCCGTGGTCAATGTCCATCGCGCCGGCGTGCTCGGCATCGACCTCGCCGACTATCCGCACGTTAAGCGCTGGTACCAACGGATGGCCGCCCGCCCGAGCTTCGAACGCGCCATTCTCGCCTATCTGCCGCGGTGAGTGCCCTTGCGCCGGACCCGTCGGCGCGGCAGACTTGAGCGCGTTTCCAGCCTCTGCTCATGATCGCGGCGATTGACGCGCGGCTCGGGGCATGGCATAGAACGCAAACGTTTGCGTATCGATGCGAAGTTCGGCGGGCGACAGGCGTGGTGCCGTCGCATGGGCGGTACAGATGCGGAGGGACGAGCGATGACGGAAAGGATCGGCAAGGATCACAGGGGCGGCGCATGCGATCATGATCACGGGCCGTCGCAACAGGCGCAAAAGCCGCGCGCGCTTTCGGAGCGGCGCGAGATCAGAGCGGAGGACATCGATCCGCATCACGACTGGTCGCGCCTCAACGCACATGGCGTGATGAATGTCGATTTCGAGGAGCGGGTCGATTTCCGCCGCCTGCACCGCTACCGCCTCGGGCGTGCGCGCCAGGCGCTCCGCAATTCCGATCTCGGGGCGCTGCTCTGTTTCGACAACAACAATATCCGCTATCTCACCTCGACCATGATCGGTGAGTGGTCGCGCGACAAGTTCTGCCGTTATGCCCTGCTCACCGGCAATGGCGAGCCGCATCTGTGGGATTTTGGCTCGGCGGCGGCGCACCATCGCATCTACGCGCCCTGGCTCCAGCCGCAATGCTGCCACGCCGGCAATGTCGGTCTCCGGGGCACCATTCCGCCCGACCAGGGGCTGGTCAAGCGTGCGGCGCAGGAGATCCATGATGTGCTGCGCGAGCTGGGCGTCGCCGATATGCCGGTGGGTGTCGACGTCATCGAGCCGCCGATGCTTTTCGAGTTGCAGAAGCTCGGCATCGAGGTCCGCGATGGCCAGCAGACCATGCTCGATGCGCGCGAGGTGAAAAGTCGCGACGAGATCATGCTGCTCAATACCGCGGCGGCGATGGTCGACGGCGTCTATCAGGACATCTTCGAGGCCTTGAAACCCGGCGTCCGCGAGTCCGACATCGTCGCCATGGCCACCGCGCGGCTGTTCGAGATGGGCTCGGACGATGTCGAGGCGATCAACGCGGTCGCCGGCGAACGCTGCATGCCGCACCCGCACAATTTCACCGACCGCATCATCCGCCCGGGCGACCAGGCCTTCTTCGACATCATCCAGGCCTATATGGGCTATCGCACCTGCTACTACCGGACCTTCAATGTCGGGCGCGCGCCCGTTGCCCATCACGACGCATACAAGAAGGCGCGCGAATGGATGGATGCGGCGATCGAGCGCGTGCGCCCCGGGGCCACCACCGACCAGATCGCCAGTGTCTTTCCCAAGGCCGAGGAATTCGGCTTTGCCGACGAGATGGAGGCCTTCGCGTTGCAGTTCGGCCACGGCCTCGGCGTAGCCCTGCACGAGCGGCCGATCATCTCGCGCCTCGTCTCGCTCGATCATCCGATGGAGATCAAGGAGGGCATGGTCTTCGCCCTCGAGACCTACTGCCCGGCCAAGGACGGCTCGGGCGCCGCGCGCATCGAGGAGGAGGTGGTCGTCACCGCCGACGGCTGCAAGGTGATCACCCTCTTCCCGGCGGAAGAACTGCCGATCGCGAATGAATACTGAGGCCGATGATGGTGACCGAACAGCCGATCCCGCTGCCACGGGTGCGGGGCCAGGGACGCCTTCCCGCTTCGCCCGCCCTTCAACAGGCTCAGGGCGAACGGGACCGATACATCGATACAGGATTCCGTTCGTGCTGAGCCTGTCGAAGGGCGAAGCGAATGCCGGCGAAATCAGAGGGACCGACGACCGTGGCCAGGAAGCAGACACGCAAGAATGACGATATCGGGGAGGAGACGCGCCTGCGCCTTTATCGCCTGCAGCAGGAGATCCGGCAGCTCGAGAAGCGCGCCTACGATCTCTTTCTGCAGAATCTGGTCAAGGGCACGAGCCATCTCGCCATCGGGCAGGAGGCGATCGCCGCCGGCTTTGCGACCGCGATGAACCCCGACGACTGGACCTTCTGCACCTATCGCGGGCACGCGCACACGCTCGCCCGCGGCGCCTCGATGACCGGCGTGCTTGGCGAGCTGATGGGACGCGATTGCGGGCTTCTGCGCGGCAAGGGGGGCTCGATGCATCTGACCGATGTCGAGCACGGTGCCATGGGCTCCTACGCCATCATCGGCGCCCATCTGCCGATCGCCATGGGCGCGGCCTGGTCCGCCGCCTATCGTGGAAGCGGCCAGGTCGCGACCTGCTTCTTCGGCGACGGCACGACCAATATCGGCGCCTTTCACGAGGCGCTGTCGATGGCCGCGACCTGGAAGCTGCCGGTCGTCTTCGTGTGCGAGAACAACCTCTATATGGAGTACACCCCGATCGGCGCCGTGACGCCGGTGGAAAACCCCGCCGCCGACCGGGCGCCGGCCTATGGGCTCGAGAGGATCGTCATCGACGGCAATGACGCCGACGCGGTCTATCGCACCGCCGGGGCGGCCTATGCCCGCGCCCGTGCCGGCGAGGGGCCGGTGCTGATCGAGGCGAAGACCTATCGCCATCACGGCCATTCGCGCGCCGATCCGGGGAGATATCGTCCCGAGGAGGAGGTCGCCGAATGGCTCGAGCGCGATCCCATCCCGCGCTACCGCAAGCGGCTCATCGATTTCGGCATCGCGGAGGCCGTGCTTGAGGCGATCGAGGCGGAGGTCGCGGCCGCCGTTGATGAGGCCACCGAAGCGGCCAAGGCTTCGCCGCCGCCGCCCGTCGATCTCGTCCACAAGGACGTCTGGGCCGATGGAGGCTGGGCATGGCGGAACTGACCTATCGCGACGCGGTCGCCGCCGCCATCGCGCAGGAGATGGAGCGCGACGAGAGGGTCGTCTTCCTCGGCGAGGATGTCGCCGCCGCCGGTGGCGTCTTCAAGGCGACCGTCGGCCTGCTCGAGAGGTTCGGCCCCGAACGGGTGCGCGACACGCCGATCGCCGAACAGGCGATCCTCGGCGCCGCCATGGGCGCCGCGATGACCGGGCTCCGGCCCATCGCCGAGATCATGTTCTCGGACTTCTTCGCCGTCTGCTGGGATATCGTCGCCAACGAGATCGCCAAGACCCGCTACATGACCAACGGGCAAATATCGCTGCCGCTCGTCATCCGCAGCGCCAATGGCGGCGGGCTGCGCTTCGGCGCGCAGCACAGCCAGAGCGTCGAGAACTGGGCGATGGCGATCCCCGGGCTCAAGGTGGTGGCGCCCTCGAGCCCGGCCGACATGAAGGGCCTGCTCGCCGCCGCGGTGCGCGATCCGGATCCGGTGATGGTCTTCGAGCATAAGGCGCTCTACCCGGTGAAGGGCGAGGTGCCCGACGGCGCGCATGTTGACAAGCTCGGCACCGCAAGGGTGCTGCGCCAGGGGTCGGACGCCACCATCCTCGCGCTCGCCCTGATGGTGCCGCGGGCGCTCGCGGCCGCCGAGCGGCTGGCCGCGGAGCATGGCATCGCGGCCGGCGTCGTCGATGTGCGCTCGCTGGTCCCGCTCGATACGCAGACCATCTTCAAGGCGGTCACCGCCACCGGCCGCATGTACACGGTCGAGGAAAACCCGCGGCTCTGCGGCTGGGGTGCCGAGATTGCGAGCCTCGTTGCCGAGGAACTGTTCTGGGACCTCGACGCGCCGATCGTGCGCATCACGACGCCGCATGTGCCGTTGCCGGCCGCCGATCAGCTCGAGGACGCGACGATCCCGGGCGTCGACCGCATTGTCGAAACCATCGCAAGGACCATGGGGTAGGATATGTCGGGACCGATCATGCCCGTTGAGAGCGGACTCTATGTCGGCGGGACCTGGCGCCCGGCCTCCGACGGCGCCGAAATCGCGGTGCTCGACCCGGCGAGCGAGGAGACGATCACGTGCGTTGCATCGGCGTCGTGCGAGGATGGCCTTGCCGCCGTCGACGCGGCATATGAGGCCCAGGCCGAATGGGCGGCGCGGCCGCCGCGCGAGCGGGCCGAGATCCTGCGCCGCGCCTTCGAGCTGATGACCGCGCGGGCCGAGGACTTCGCCCGCCTGATCAGCCAGGAGAACGGCAAGGCGCTCAAGGACGCCCGCGGCGAGGCCGCCTATGCGGCGGAATTCTTCCGCTGGTATGCCGAGGAGGCGGTGCGCAACATCTCCGATGTCTCCACCGCGCCCTCGGGACGGAACCGCATCCTCGTCCTGCAGGAGCCGATCGGCGTTTCGCTTCTTATCACGCCGTGGAATTTCCCTGCCGCGATGGCGACGCGCAAGATCGGCCCGGCGCTTGCCGCGGGCTGTGCGGTGATCCTGAAGCCGGCGTCGGAGACACCGCTGACCGCGCTTGCGGTCGCTGCCCTGCTCGCCGAAGCCGGGGTGCCGCCCGGCGTCGTCAATGTCATCCCGTCGAACCGCTCGTCGGCGATCGTGCCCGCGATCCTTGCCGATCCGCGCGTGCGCAAGCTCTCCTTCACCGGCTCGACCGCGGTCGGGCGCATCCTGCTCGCCGAGGCGGCGAAGACGGTCGTCGACTGCTCGATGGAGCTTGGCGGCAATGCACCGGTCATCGTCTGCAAGGACGCCGATCTCGACGTCGCGGTCGAGGGCGCGATGATCGCTAAGATGCGCAATGGCGGCGAAGCCTGCACGGCGGCCAACCGCTTCTATGTGGAAGACGGCATCGCCGACGCCTTCATCGCACGCTTCACCGCCGCCATGGCGGCGCTCAAGGTCGGCCCGGGGCTCGAGGAGGGCGTCGATCTCGGACCCTTGATCAACAAGGGCGCACAGGAATCGATGGCCGATTTCGTCGCCGAGGCGGTGGCGCATGGCGGCAAGGTCGCCACCGGCGGACACCGCCTCAACCGGGCCGGCTATTTCTTCGCGCCGACGGTGCTCACCGATGCCGGCGATGGCGCACGGGTCTGGCGCGAGGAAATCTTCGGTCCCGTGGCGCCGATCCGCCGCTTTGATGATCTCGACGATGTTGCCGCGCGCGCCAACGACACCGAATACGGCCTCATTGCCTATGTCTTCACGCGCGATCTCGCAAAGGGCCTTACGCTTTCCGAACGCCTTGAGTTTGGCATGATCGGTCTCAATCGCGGCGTCGTCTCCGACCCTGCCGCGCCCTTCGGCGGCGTCAAGCAGTCGGGCGTCGGCCGCGAGGGCGCGCATGACGGGCTGCTCGAGTTCCTCGACAAGAAATATATCGCGACGAGCTGGCAGGAGTGACCCGGGAATGGATGTGATCATGCCCCAGCTCGGGGAATCGGTCGACGAGGGGACCATTGCCGTCTGGCACAAGAAGCCGGGCGACCAGGTCGCCGTCGACGAGGTGCTGCTCGAGGTCGAGACCGACAAGGTGGCGACCGAGGTCCCGGCGCTCATTTCCGGCGTGCTGCGCAAGATCCTTGTGCCCGAGGGCGAGACGGTGAAGGTCGGAACGAAGCTCGCGGTGATCGAGGAGGCGGGAGATCGCGACCCGGCAGCGCCGCCGCCGGCCCGTCCCGCCCCTGCCGGGAGACCGGCGAGCGGTGGCGGCGGCAGCGCCGCGACAGTACCGGCACCAGCCCAGGGCGGACGCCGTGGTGCCCTGCCGAAGCGGGCCCCCGACGGCACGCCACTGTCGCCCGCGGTGCGGCGGCTGATCGCCCATCACGGGCTCGACCCGGCGGCGATCCGCGGCAGCGGGCGCGGGGGGCGCATCCAGCGCGCCGATGTGCTCGCCCATCTCGCGGCGCGGCACGCGGCCGCGCCGGCAGCACCGGCGGCGACCGAGGGCGAGGTCGAGATCGTCCCCTTCACCCGCATGCGGCGGCGGATCGCCGCGCACATGCAGCGCTCGAAGGCGACGAGCGCGCATGTGCTGCAGGCGATCGAGGTCGATTTCTCCAATGTCGCGGCGGCGCGCGATTTCCTGAAGGAGGCCTGGCGCGCGCGGCATGGCGCGGGCACTCGGCTCCCTTTTTGTCTCCCGGCGGCTCGGATACCAGTCTGGACCTAGCGTCGGCGCCCTTCAAGAGCCTCGCAAGACCATGGATTTGCGGGCTGATTCGGCAGATCTC
>JBHHTO010000012.1:0-24012 GCA_046753425.1 Rhodothalassiaceae bacterium
CGGCAACGAGCCCGGAGGTGAGATAGGCGGTGCTCCAGTAGGTAAAGGCGTAGTTGATCGAGAAGAGCAGTGCACCGAGCCCGGCGAACAGGGCATGATCACGGAGCGGGAACCGCAGCCGGCGCCCGCTGGCGGCGCAAAAGGCGAGAAGGACCGCGGCCGCAATGGCGAAGCGATAGGTCACCGCCCATTCCGTCGGCACGCTGCCGAGCTGGAACTTGATCGCATACCAGGTGGAGCCCCAGATGGCGACGCAGAGGATGAAGGAGAAGGCGGTGTTCATGAGGCTCATTCCGGGCGGCGGCGCGCGGCCGACGCCGCCTTCTAGCAGCGGACGCGGGACACCGCCAGCGGCGAGCGCGGGTGCAGCCGTCAGCGGCGGCCAAGAATGGCGCGAACGGTCTCGGCAAGCGTGTCGGCGAGCGGACGCGGCTGCCAGCCGAGATCCCGGCGCGCCGCTGCCGCGGAATAGGGACGTGGCGAGCGGGCGACCCGCACCCCTTCGACCGTCGCCGCGGGTGGTCGTCGGCTGATACCGGCGAGCGCCGCCGCCGCATGGGCCGTGGCAGCGGCCACCGCATAGGGAATGCGTCGCCGCGGCATGCGCCGGCCGCTCAAGGCTTCGAGCCGCGCCAGCAGTTCGGAAAAAAGGATGCTCTCCCCCGAAAGGATATAGCGCCCGCCCGCAGGCGCCGCACGGGCGGCAAGCCGGTGCGCGGTCGCGACATCGGCGGCGTCGACAAGGTCGAGCCGGGTCTCGAGATAGGCTGGCGGTGGCGCCAGCAGAAAGCGTTTCAGCATCTCCGTGGGATCGGTAACAAAGCCCCCGGGAGGGCCGATCGGCACGGTGGGATAGAGGAGGACGACATCGAGCCCGTCGGCCATCGCCTCGAGCACGGCGCCCTCAGCCCGCCATTTCGAGCCGCTGTAGGGCCCGGGCATGGCGTCGAGCGGCGGCCGCGGCTCGGCCTCCGTGACCGCTTCGCTTCCCCCCTTGCGCCAGTCCTTCAGCACGAGGCGGCGCACGCCGGCAGCCGCCCCGGCCTCGAGCACCGCCCGGGTGCCCTGATGATTGACGCGCTCGAAAAGGGCCGGGTCAGGCGACCACAGGCTTGCGCGGGCAGCCAGATGATAGACGACCTCGACCCCCTCCATGGCCCTCGCGAGGGTCTCCCGGTCGAGGATCGAGCCGGCGTGGACCTCGACACCGGCGGGAAAACCGCCTGCCCGCGCTGCCGGATCGAGCACGCGCACCCGCACGCCCTCTTCGCCAAGCTGACGCACCAGATGGTGAGCGATGAATCCGGCGCCGCCGGTGACGAGCACGGGCGCGGTCATGGCGCCGCCGGTGGTGGTGGCACCGTGCACACGGCCAGATGGTCGTCATAGGCGGCACCGAGATAGAGATGGCCGCGATCGACCGCCGCCACGGTCGCTCCCGAGATCACCGCGCCGTCCGGATCGTTGAAAAATGGCTCGGCGACGAGCGTGCCATCGCGGTCGTAACTGAGGCGCAGGACCTCGCTCGGAGCCTGTTCGATACCGAACCAGTGTCCGCGGAACAGTGCATAGCGGAAAAGCCGCGGATGCACCGCGACATAGAGCGCGCCGTCGGGGCCGGTGGTGATATTGTCGGGCGAGGCGTCGATGCGCAGGATCTGCCGCGCCTCGCGACGGGTGCGGTCACGGACATCGGGCGGAAAGCTGAACAGCGCGTCGGCCCGCGTCGCCGCGATCACCAGTTCCTCTTCGCCGTCGGGCCGCCGCGCAAGGGCGATGCCATTGGCGAAGCGCAGCTTGCGCACCGCCGTTTCCATGCCCGCCGGCGTCAGTCGCGCGACGAAGGCGGCATCGAGGCCGAAGGCATCCTCGAGTCGCCGCTCGAGACCGCGGCAGGTGCCGTGATCACTGGTAACGAGCAGCCCCTCGAGCGTGGGCACGAGATCATTGGGACTGCACAGCTCCGGCGGCAGGCGCAGATTGGCGACACCGGTCACGGTGTTGCCATCGGCCGCGAGAGCGAGGACCGCCAGCGTCGGCCGCCGCTGCCAGTCCCCGTCGGTCTCCACATAGCGCCGGTCGATCGCAAACAATTGCCGGCGGCCGGTCGTCGTCGAGATATAGAGCGCGATCCCGTGCGGCCGCTGCGGCAGCGCCGTGCCATCGGCGGAAACGAGCGGCCGCGCGACCGCCTTCGGCCCCGGAGGCTGTCCGATATCGAGCAGATAGAGCCCGCCGGTGGTGCGCGGCCCCTGCCGGCTGTCCCGCTCACGCGCCACCGCGCGGCGGTCATAGGCCGAGAGATAAAGCCGGCCCGCCTCGTGATCGATGGCGAGATCCTCGATGCCCACGACAGGCCGCCCCGCGGGGTCGGTGATGTCGACCCGCATGCAGGCCGAGAGCGGCACCCGCGGCGGCTCCCTGCCATTATCACCGCAGCCGGCAAGCGCCGCGAGCATCAGGGCGGGCGCCACCGCATGCGCCTTACGCCGGAAGGTCATAGCCCCAAAGCTCGAAAAAGGGTCGCCAGCGCGCAACGAGCTTGTGCGTCGCATCGTCGGTTCGCGCATATCTGTTCTTCCGATAGTCGCGCACGCTGTCGAGATAGGCGGCGAAGGCCGGTCGGGCGTCCTCGAATCCGGAGAGACCGAGCTGTCCGTAAATGCGCGCGATGACCCCGAGCGGGTCGGCCTGCAGATCGTCAAACCGCAGCTCGATGAAGCGCCCGGGCGGCAGGTCGGCGGTCTCCGCGCGCAGCCTTTCCATCATCCGCTCATAGGTCGAGAGGATGACCTCGTCGATATCGACGCCCGATGCATCCTGCAGCGCGAAGGCATCAAACAGGGAGCGGTAGAAATTGCGCATCGAGAGAAAGACCTTCACCGGATTGCGGTGAATATGGATGAACTTCGCGTCCGGCCACATGCGCCGCAGCATCGCCGGCCGTGCCGTATAGACCGGATTCTTGATCAGGAGCCGCCGTCCGGGCTGCGCCAGCATCAGCTTGTCGTAGAAATAGCGCAGCTTCTCCTCCCAGGCCGCCGCCTCGCCTTCGCCGACACCGTCGAAGAAGATGCCGCGCGCGAAATAGTCGTGGAAGCGTTCGGGGAAATAGAGCGCATGATAAAAGGAAAGCGGCGTCATGTTGGCGAGCGCGATCTCGTCCTCCTGCGGCGAGGTGGCCTCTACGGCGACACGATCGATATAGCGATGCGCGGGCAGCTTTTTCCGGAGCAGCGGCTCGAGCGCGCGGCCGAGGAGGAGAAAATCCCAGGGCAGCGCGGTCGCATAGGGCGAGACATAGGCGAAGTGATCGGCGCGGCTCAGGATGTTGTAGAGATGCGTCGTGCCGCTGCGCCAGTGCCCGAGGATGAAGACCGGCGCCGGCGCGTCGCGCACCGCGCCCCGGCGGGCCGCAACATAGGCGCGTTCGGCGAGCGAGAAGGGCAGACGCCCGAGCGCGGCTGCAAAGGCGCCGAAAAGCACCTTGCGGCGGTCGCGGCGCACGCCGCCGGCGGCGCGCCAGATGCGCCACAGGGTCGCAAGGTCAGCCCCGTAGAGGGGATGCGATGTCGCCTCGCCGCGTGCCATGCGATCGCTCCTCGCCCGCGTTCGACGCCTTGATCGTCCGTTCACCCCCGCCTGTCAAGCGATGCCCGGGCGCGACGCTTGCGCGCATTGCGGCCGGGCCCTTGGCGGGCTATGAGTGGCATGTGCAGAATTGCACATACATTCAACCGATGGGGGCAAGGGCGATGGCGAAGGTGACGGGCGAGGTGCGGCCGATCTTTCCGGCCGGTGCGGTCGCGCGCTACGAGAATCCGGCGCATCGCGAGATCGAGATCGACGATTTCGCCTATTTCCAGAATTACGGCTCGCTCACCCGTTCGACGAGCCAGGACAGGAACATCCTCGAGGAGCCGCGATTTGGCGCGCTGCGCAGCTTCCTCGAAGAGTGCGTGCGCGACTATCTCGACAATGTCTATGCCTATGAATACGAGGATTTCCACATCGTCCATGCATGGCTCAACCGGGCCCCGGAGGGCGGCTATCAGCGCATGCACTTCCATGGCAATTCGGTGGTCAGCGGCGTCTATTATCTCAGGGCGGATCCGAAACAGAGTGCGCCGCTCATGTTCGAGAAGCCGGAGGTGAACTCCCAGCCCTATATCGCGATTGCGGCGAAGAAGCAGACGATCTTCACCGCCAATCGCGTCGCCTATCCCTCCCAGACCGGCGTCTGCTACCTCTTCCCGAGCCAGATCAAGCACGGCTACGAAACGCCGAGCCATGGCGGCGAGCGCATCAGCCTCGCCTTCAATGTCATGCTTTCGGGGATCGGGCTCTTCTACCGCATCTGATCCGTATCGGCGGTGAGGCGGCAGAAGGCGTCGTGATCGACATTGCCGCCCGAGAGCACGATCACCGCCGTCTGCCCCCGGATGTCGATCGCGCGGCAGAGCAGCGCCGCCAGCGCCACCGCGCCGCCCGGCTCGACGACGAGCTTCAGCCGCTCGAAGGCAAAGCGCATGGCGACCTTCACCGCCGCGTCGTCGACCGCGAGTGCGCCCTCGAGAAAGCGGTGCAGGATGGGAAAGGTGAGCACGCCGGTGGAGGGCGAGAGCAGCGCGTCGCAGAGTGACGGTGGCGTGGAGTCGACAGGAACCCGCTCGCCGAGCCGCAGCGAGCGCGCGAGGTCGTCCCATCCTGCGGGCTCGACGCCATAGAGCGCGACCCCAGGAAAGGCGGCCTTGAGCGCGATCGCCGAGCCGGCAAGCAGGCCGCCGCCGCCGACCGGGGCGAGGACGAGTTGCGGCTCGATGTCGCGCGCCTGCATCGCCTTGGCGATCTCCCGCCCGACCGTCCCCTGCCCGGCGATGATATGCGGATCGTCGAAGGAGGGAACGAGCGTCATGCCGCGTTCGCGCGCGATTGTCGCGGCGATCTCCTCGCGGCGCGCGCCATGGCGCGGATAGGTCCGCACCTCGGCCCCGAGCGCGCGCGTGTTCGCAAGCTTTTGCCGCGGTGCGTCCTCGGGCATGACGATGACCGCCGGGATGCCGAGCCGCTCTGCCGCCGCGGCCACACCCTGCGCGTGATTGCCCGACGAGAAGGCGACGACGCCGCGTTTTCTCTCCTCGGGCGAGAGCTGTGCCAGGCGGTTATAGGCGCCGCGGATCTTGAACGAGCCGGTGCGCTGCAGGCATTCGGGCTTGATCAGGACCCGCCCGCCGGTGGCCCGGTCGAGCCAGTCGCTGGCAAGCAGCGGCGTTTCCACGGCGATGCCGGCAAGGCGCCGCGCCGCGGCCTCGACCGCCGCCGCATCGACGGCAAGCGAATCGCCCGAGGGGTTCACGCGTCGCCCGGTCATTCCCTCGCCTCCCCGACCGCGTTCCGCCGCACCGCCCGCGCCGGTCGCAGACGGCGCCCGAGAAATGTCAGCATCCCCGGCAACACCACCAGCGTTGCGAGAAGCGTATAGGCGATCGCGATCATGAGAAGCTCGCCCATGCTCGCGGTGCCGCGATGGGAGCTCAGCGCCAGCGAGCCGAAGGAGGCGATCGTCGTCAGCGCGCTCAGCAGCACCGCCCTCGGCGTGCTGGTGACGAAAACCGCGCCGCCCTCGCGCAGCCGGCGGGCGCGCATCACAAGGTGCAGGCCACTGTCGACACCGAGCCCGATGAGCAGCGGGAGCACGATGACATTGGCAAAATTGAAGGGCAGGTCAATGAGCACCCCGGTCGCCGCGGTGAGGATGCCGGCCAGCACCAGTGGCGCCAGGACCGCGAGCACGAAGAGGAGGCTGCGCGCGAACAGCAGGATAACGAGCGCACCCAGCGCGAGCGCCGTCAGCGTCGCCTCGATCATCGCCTCGGCGACGACCTCACCGCCACGCAGGACGGTGAAGGCGCCTCCCGACAGATCCGGCTCGATCGCCGCCACCGCCTCGACGAAGGCCTTGCGCCGTTCGGGGTCGCGAACGTCCTCGGCCGGCAGGACCTCGACCCGCACCTCACCGGTCGGTGCCACATAACGGCGGCGGAGCTGCGGCGGCAGATCGTCGATGGTGACCGCCCTTGCCTGCAACTGCAGCCCGAGACGCGTCATCTGCATCGGGAGATAGCGCAGGAGCTCCGCCTCGAGCGTATCGTAAAGCTGCGGCTGCCGCGCCGCTTCCTTTGTCAAGGCCTCGAGCGCGACGCCGAGCCGCCGCGCGGCGGCGCGGCGTGCCGCATCGTCGTCGCTGTCGGCGATCGAGCGGCTGGCCTCGATCAGCTTGCCGATGGCGGCAGCGGCGGCCACCCGGTCGACGGCACCGCGCGCAGCGATCCGCGCCGCGAGGCCGTCCGACCGCCCGAGAACGAAGGTCAGATCGCCGGCGAGGAATTCGATCTCGGCCAGCTTGAGCTCCTGGTCCTCGGGCACGAAATCCTCGATCGACACCGTCCTGTCGACGACCTCGAGCGGTTCGACCCGCTGCTTGAAGGCGCGCGCTCCGGCGAGATCGGCGGCCGCATATTCGAGCCGGTAGGGCGAATCCTGCCGGCGATCGAAAAGGAGATTGAAGGCCTTGACCGAGGGACTCGCGGGATCGCGCAGGCTCATCGGGTCGGCATCGAAATGAACCCGCGGCAGAAGCGGCAAGGCGGCGAGGCCGGCGAGCAGGGCAAGGCCGGCGACGGGAACCGACCAGCGCCCGATCGCCGCCGCAAGCCGGCCCGGGCGGCCATCATGATGCCGCCGCGGCGCAAGCCCCGGCAACAGCTCCAGAAGCGCGGGAATCACCGTCAGCGCCACCGCGAAGGCGATAAGCACGCCGACACCGGAAATGACGCCAAGCTGCGCCATGCCGACGAATTTCGTCGGGATGAAGGAAAAGAACGCCACGACGGTGGTGAGCGCCGCCAGAACCAGGGCCGGCCCGACCGAATGAGCGGTGTGGGCAATCGCGTCGGCGTGGCGTGCGCCGCGATCGAGCTGCTCGCGATAATGCAGGACAAGATGGATCGCATAGTCGATGCCAAGACCGATGAGCAGCACCGTGAAGGCGATCGAGACCAGGTTCAGCTCAGCGATGGCGATGGCCGCGAATCCGGCGGTGAGCACGAGGCTCATGAGAAGCGCCGTGAGCGAGGCGAGCACGAACTGCCATGACCGGAGGCCGAAAGTGAGCAAGAGCGAGACCAGGAGCAGCGAGACCAGGGCCGAGACCTCGATCCCATCCGACACGCTCCTGAGCTCGTCCGTGCGCAGCACGGGATCGCCGGTGACCGCAATCGTCACGCCCTCGCGATAGGCCGCAGGCAGGTCGTCGACCGCCTTGCGCAGGGCCTCGACCGCCGAGCGTGCGGGTTGCAGCGACGCGAAATCGAGCACCGGATCGACGGTGAGCACACGCTGGTGGAGGGCCTCGTCACGACCGAACAATTGCTGCCAGGAGAGGGGCGAGGGATGGCCCGCGGTCACCTCCTCGACGACGCGTGCCACCTCCTCATAGGCCGGAGCCACCATGGAGAGGTCGATCCCCTCCTCGCTCGCCCGCGCGACCCGGCTCAATTGCTCGAAGAAGACCGCGAGCGACGGGTCCTCAAGGAGCTTCTCGAGCAGCGGTCCGGCGCTCGAAAGCCGGCTCGAGGTATCGAGAAGCGCGTCATAATCGAGAAAGAGCAGCCCCTCGCGGAGGAAAAAAGGATCGACAGCGGGTGCAAACACAGCCCGGAAATGGGCGGGATCGGCGCCGAGTCGCCGTGTCAGTTCCGCCGCCGCATAATCGACCTCGTCTGCCGTGCGCCCGCGCAGGATGACGAGCATCTGGTTGCGAATCTGCGGAAACAGCGCCTGCATGCGGCGCGCGTTGACGCGGAACGGCACGTCATCGGCGATCATCTCGGAACTGTCGGTATTGACGCTGAGATCCCGCACCGCCGCTGTTACCGCGAGCGCCGACAGGGCGACGAGAAACAAGAGGACGAGCCGGGCATGGCGGCCCACGATCCCGACCCAGCGGCGCAGTACCCCCGCAATCCTTCGTTCCGCGTTTTCGTGCACGCCCGTCTCGCTCGCTGTCCTTGCCCGCACAGAGAAACGGTATCCCTATGGCGAAATCAAGGTCGCTCGCCGACACCAATGGCGTCGAGGGCTCTCGACGCGACCCGTTCCGGCGCCTCACCGGCATCGATGCGGGTCCAGTCGAGCGGCCCGACATCACGCGCGAGCTGTGCCTCGAGCACCGCCAGATCGGCGTCGGAGGCATCCGGACCGCGCCCGCGGATACGCGCGCGCAGAATGTCGGCGGGCGCTTCGAGCCAGAGACCGGCGAAAGGAACCCCGAGATGGTCCGCGAGCGCCGCGATCCGCGCGCGGCTGTTCACGTCGATGAAGGTGGCGTCGGCTACCGCCGGCCAGCCCGCGGCCAGCGCGCGGCGCACGTCGCGATGAAGGCGGTCATAGGTGCGCCGGTGCCAGTCCCGGCTGTAGGCCGAGGCCGGAAGTCGCTCCTCGGGGCAGCGCCCGAACAGCCGCTTGCGGATGCCGTCGCTGCGGATGTGGACCGCCCCCGGCAAGGCTGGAAGGTGCACGAGCAGGGCCCGCGCAAGGCGCGACTTGCCGGTCCCCGAAAGGCCGCCGACAGCAACGAGCTGCGGCACGGGTGGCCGCTCGAGAGCCTGCTCCGCAAGCGCGAAATAGCGCCGTGCGTGGGCCTCGCCCGACGCCGTTCGTGAGAGCGCGTTCGCCATCGCGCGGACAAGGGCACGAATGGCGATGAAGAAAGGCATCGCGCCGAGCCCGCCATAGTCGCGCGTCGCCTCGAGATATCGGCTGAGAAAGAGGGTCGCGAAATCGCGCCGGCCGTGGGCGACAAGGTCCATGACCATGAAGGCGGCATCGTAGAGGATGTCGACGCAGGCGATCCGGTCGGAGAACTCGACAGCGTCAAAGAGCGTCACCTTGCCGCGAAAGAGGCAGGCATTGCCGAGATGGAGATCGCCATGTCCGTGACGCACGAATCCGTGCCGTCGCCGCGCCTCGAGCAGCGGCGCGAGGCGCCGCCATTCGGCCTCGAGCCGCCCGCGCATGCGCTTGAGCGCCGCTTCGGAGAAGGGGCAGCTTTCCATCCCTTCCAGCGCCTCGAGCGGCACCGTGAAATGCCAGTGCATGCCGGCAGTGCCGCCCTGATCGCTGCGCCGCTCCGCCACCGCGTGGAGCTGCGCCACGGCATCGGCAAGCGCCGCAACATGCGTCGCTTCGAGACGTCGCTCGCGGGCCATCCGGTCGAGGAGATCCGCCTGATCGAAGCTGCGCATGCGGACCAGCCAGTCGACGATGCGGCCGCGCCCCCCGCCGAGATGGAACCCCGTCGCGTCGGCGCGGACCGGCACCACATCGAGATAGAGCGCGGGCGCGGTGCGGCGGTTGATCGCGAGCTCGGCGAGCGCCGCCGCCTGCCTCTTCCCGACCGTCGAATAGTCGAGAAAGGCGGGGCGGATCGCCTTCTTGAGCTTGAGCGCCCGATCGCCGGCGAGAAAGACATGGCTGATATGGGTCTCGATATGCTCGACCGGCCCCCGGCCGCCATGCGCCGCCGGCGTCCGGAGCCAGGCAATGAGGCGGGCCTGACCGTCGCCGCTCATGACCCGCCCGCCATGTGCTTGAGGCGATCGACGAAGCGTCCGCGCGCCGCCGGAAGCGTGCCGCCGTGCGGCGCCAGCACATGGCGGTCGAGGAAGTAGCCGGTCAGGCGAAAGCCGGCGACGAGGTCCCCGGGGCCCGCTGCCGCACCGCCAGCAGCGCCGAGAAAGGGTGGCAATGACAGGAGCTTGCCGGCATAGGGCCGGCCCGCCTCGCGGCTTACCGCGCGGCCGCTTTTCGGCGACACATGGACCAGATCCTCCGTCACCCCGGTCGCCGCGCAATGCGTCAGATCGAGACCGTAGCCAAGCTCGCCAAGAAGGCCGAGCTCGAGCCGGACAAGGGCGGTGCCCCAGCCGGTGAGCGCCGCCCTTTGCTCGACAAGGAGTTCGAGAAAGGCGCCGAAGGCATCATGGGTGGCGGCGTGCGGCTCGCGCTCGGGCAAGCAGGCGGCAAGGGTCGCCGCCGCCGCACTCAGCCCCGCAAGGCGCAAGGCATCGTCCATGACCAGGGCGGCACGCACCCGGCCGGGCTCGAGATGATAGCTGCCGAGATGGCTCTCGAGCCGCGCCCGCCAGCGCGCCAGAACCGTGTTGCCGGGCTGCAGGATTCCCGTCCAGCGGCGCGAGGCGCCGCCGCGCACGAGCCCTCGCCAGCGCCCATGCGCGTGGCAGAAGAGGTCGATCAGCGCGTGATGCTCGCCATGCCGCTGGGCGGCGAGGATGATGCCCTCCTCGGTCCATTCCATGGGCTCAGAGTCTATTCCACATATTCGAGCCCCATGGCGAGATAATGCTCGCGGCTCTCGGACCATTTCTCGGTCACGCGGACGAAGAGGAAGAGGTGCACGCGGCGTTCGAAAAGAAATTCCATCTCCTTGCGCGCGGCCTCGCCGATCGCCTTCAGCGTCCGCCCACCCTTGCCGATGACGATGCCCTTCTGGCTCGCCTTGCTGACATGGATCACCTGCGAGATCGCCACCGAGCCGTCGTCCCGCTCCTCCCAGCCCTCGGTCTCCACCGTGATCGCATAGGGCAGCTCCTGATGCAGCCGCAGGAACAGCTTCTCGCGGGTGATCTCGGCCGCCAGCACGCGGCTCGTGACATCGGTGATCTGATCGGCGGGATAGAGCCACGGCCCCTCGGGAACGAGGCTCGCAAGCCGCGCCTTGAGATCGATCACGCCGTCACCGGTCATGGCGGAGATCATGAAGACTTCGCTGGCAACGCCGCTCGCATCGACCTCGGCCGCAAGTTCGAGCAGGCGGTCCTTCTGCACGAGGTCGATCTTGTTGAGCGCGATGATGGCCTTGCGGCCGGCTTGCCGCAGCCCTTCGATGATCCGTTCCTCGTCGCCGCCGATGCCGCGTGCGGCATCGATGACAAGGACGACGAGGTCGGCATCCTCGGCGCCGCGCCAGGCGGTCGCCACCATCGCCCGCTCGAGGCGACGGCGCGGGCGGAAGATGCCCGGCGTGTCGACAAAGATGATCTGGCTGTCGGCGAAGGTCGCGATCCCGGTGAGCCCGGTGCGCGTGGTCTGCACCTTGGGTGTGACGATGGCCACCTTCTGCCCGACGAGGCTGTTGAGCAGCGTCGACTTGCCGGCGTTCGGCGCCCCGATGATGGCGACGAAACCGCAGCGCGTGACGCTCCCCTCCGTTCCGCTCATGGCCGCCTGCTTCCCCCGTCCTCAAGGTGCGCGAGCAGGGCCGCGGCGGCAGCCTGTTCTGCCGCTCGCTTCGAGGGCCCCTTGCCCTCCGCGACACCCAACCCCTCGACCGCGACCCTGATGGTGAATTCGGGCGCGTGGTCGGGTCCGGTCTGATGGACAAGGCGATAGCGGGGCAAGGGCAGGCCGCGCCCCTGCGCGCGCTCCTGCAGGGCGGTCTTGGCGTCCTGAGAGGTGTCTTCCACACCGGAAAAATGGTCGCGCCACGCCTTACGGACGAAGCGCTCGGCCGGCTCCAGACCGGCATCGAGATAGAGCGCCCCGATCAGCGCCTCGCAGACATCGGCGAGCACCGCGGGCGTGAGGACGTCGCTGTCGGTCCCCGCGGCGGTCCGGACCAGTGGCGCGAGATCGAGCAGGCGGGCGATGTCCGCCAGCGTCTCGCGGCGCACCAGCGCCGTGAAACGCCGGTTGAGCCCGCCCTCGGGCTCGTCGGGAAAGGCCTCATAGAGCCAGCGTGCGATGATGAGACCCAGCACACGGTCACCGAGAAATTCGAGGCGCTGGTAATTCGTGGTCCCGGCACAGGACGGATGGGTCAACGCGGTCCGCACCAGTGCGGGATCCCGGAACGGGTGCCCGAGGCGTTCGGCAACCGCGTCGATCGTGGCGCGATCCGGGCCATTAGCCGTCATCGCGCCGCCCCCTTAGTGCAACCTCTTGAACAGGCGCTCGTAGCGGATGGCCTGGAACCAGCGCCAGATCTGCCACAGATGGGCGCTGCCGTCGGTGGAGAAGAACAGGATCTCGGCCCGTCCGACCAGATTCTCCGCCGGTACCGGCCCGACCCCGACGGAGCTCGGGCGGCGGCTGTCCTCGGAATTGTCGCGATTGTCGCCCATCATGAAATAGTGCCCTTCCGGCACAATGAAGACACGGGTCGTGTCATTGGGTCCGTGCGGGTCGAGATCGAGCGTGTTGTAGCTCACCCCGTTCGGCAGGGTCTCGCGATATTGCGGATAGTGGCAATAGGCCTCGCCGTCGTCGTGAATGACGCGGAACGGGGGCCGGCAGTGGGTGTTCGGCGACTCGTGGGCGACAAAGTCCTCGATGCGCTCTCGCGGCACTGCGGTGCCGTTGATGAAGAGCTGGCCATTGCGCATCTGGATCCGGTCTCCGGGCAGCCCGATCAGGCGCTTGATATAGTCGGTGCGCTTGTCGGCGGGCAGCTTGAAGACGACGACATCGCCACGCTCCGGCTCGGAACCGAAGATGCGGCCGCGGAAAAGCGGCGGACTCAGGATGATCGAGTGCCGCGAATAGCCATAGGGATATTTCGAGACGAAGAGATAGTCGCCGACCATGAGCGTCGGCAGCATCGACTCGGACGGAATGTTGAAGGGTTCGAACAGAAAGGTGCGAATGCCAAGGGCGATCAGCAGCGCCGAGACGATGATCTTGATCGCCTCGACGAGTCGATCCCGCCCCGCCGGCGCCGCCTGCGCCGTCACCGTCTGCGAGCCCTTGTCCGTTTCACTCATCTTGCTGTCCTGAATGCATCTTGTGTCTTTTGCGCGCGGCGCATCAAGCCGCGCATGTCGGTGCCTGTCAACCATTGTCCGTGATGAGCGCCGCCATCTCGGGCGAGACGGCGGTGATGACGACGATGGCCTGTGCCCAGGGATGGTCATCGGTGATGGTGAGGTCGATGCGCGCCGTCATGCCCGGCGGCGTCAGAGCGCGCAGGCGCGCCGCGGCACCGCCGGTGAGCACCATGGTCGGCTTGCCCGACGGCAGGTTGGCGACACCCATGTCGCGCATCGACACACCCTCCCGGAAGCCGGTTCCAAGTGCCTTGGCGCAGGCCTCCTTGGCGGCGAAGCGCTTGGCATAGCTTGCGGCGCGATTGGCGCGGCGTTCGGATTTCGCGATCTCGACCTCGGTGAAAACGCGCGCGATGAAGCGCTCGCCCCAGCGCTCGAGTGAGCGCTCGATGCGGCGGATATCGATCATGTCGTTGCCGAGGCCGAGGATCACCATCGCGCTCACCGCTGCGGCTGGCGCGCGGTGTCGATCACCATGCGCATGCGCTCGATGGCCGCAACGAGTCCGACGAACACGGCCTCGCCAACAAGGAAATGGCCGATATTGAGCTCCACGATCTCAGGAATCGCGGCCACGGCGGCCACGGTCTCATAACTCAGTCCGTGGCCCGCATGGATCTCGAGCCCGAGTTCTGCGCCGCGCCTCGCCGCAGCACGCAATGCCTCGAGATGGGGCTCGCGATCGCCGGGCGGGGCGTCGCAATAGGCACCGGTGTGCAGCTCGACGGCATCGGCGCCGATCTCGCGCGCCGCCTCGATCTGCGCGATCTCGGGGTCGACGAAAAGGCTGACCCGGCTCCCGGCATCGCGCAGACGCGCGACCACCGGTGCGAGATGCGCCTTCTGTCCGGCCGCGTCGAGGCCACCCTCGGTGGTCAGCTCCTGCCGCCGCTCGGGGACGATGCAGCAGGCGAAGGGGCGGTGGCGGCAGGCGATGGCCACCATCTCGTCGCTCGCCGCCATCTCCATATTGAGGGGCAGCACCGCCGCGCGGGCAAGCGCGGCGATGTCGTCGTCGGTGATATGGCGGCGATCCTCGCGCAGGTGCGCGGTCACCTGATCACCGCCGGCGACGGCGACGAGACGGGCCGCGCGCAGGGGATCGGGATGCACGCCGCCGCGGGCGTTCCTCAGCGTCGCCACATGATCGATGTTGATGCCGAGACGAATCCACTCCATCGTCACCTCAGACGCGATGCGCCATGTCCCCCGGTCCGACCCGGTCGTCTCTCGCCTTGCGCTCGCTGACCGCAGTGATCCGGAGGCGCCGTGACTCCTGAAACCGTTCGAGCGCGCGGCGCAACGGCCAGTAGCTCGCGAACCAGGACAGCACCGCGAGCGTGACCCCGCCGACCGACATCGGCCACAGCAGTGACTCGATCATGACCGCCGGGTGCGCAACCAAGAGGTCGATGCTCAGGCGCTCGGCCTCGGCGGTCGGTGGCAGTCCGAGAATCCAGGTGCCGACGCGGTGGATGAGCAGCCAGATGAAGGGAAAGGTCCAGGGATTGCCGACGAGCGTTCCGATCCAGGCGGCAATGACATTGCCGCGTGTGACGAGGGCGAGCCCCATGGCGCCGATGAGATGAAATCCCATGAAGGGCGTGAACGAGATGGCGATGCCCGAGGCGACGCCGGCGGCGATGCCGTGCGGGCTGTCCCTGAGCCGGGCAAGCCGGCGCCAGAGATACTTCCCCGAACGCCGCCAGCCGCTCGTCGGCCACAGGGCGTTGCGCACGCGCTGCCACCAGCGAAGCGGTATCCTGCGGCGAAAGAGCATCTTCTGCGACGATCCTTTCCTGCTCTCAGTTCAGACCCCTGCTCCCCGGTTTCTGCGCCGGGATCGCCGCCAGTTCGGGCGGCAGCGCCTCGGGCGGATAGGCGGGAATGTCCAGCCGCGCGAGAGAGACAAGCGGCACACCGACATCGGCCCGTCCTCCCGACCGGTCGACCAGGCAACCGGCGCCCGCAACCTCGCCACCGGCCTCCCTGATCGCGGCGATGCATTCGCGCGAGGAGAGCCCGGTGGTGACGATATCCTCGATCATGACCACCTTTTCTCCCGGTTTCATGGCGAAACCGCGGCGAAATTGCATGTGATCCCGGTCACGCTCGGCAAAAATGAAACGGGCGCCGAGATGCCGTGCCGTCTCGTAGCCGACGATGATGCCGCCCACCGCAGGCGAGGCAACGGTCGGGATCTCCCCGAACGCGGCGCGTACCTTCTCGGCCAGGGCGCGGCACAGGCGTTCGGCGCGAGACGGCTCCATCAACACCAGGGATTTCTGCAGATAGAGGGCACTGTGCAGGCCCGAACTGAGGACGAAATGTCCCTCGAGAAGCGCTCCCGCGGCGCGGAATTCCTCGAGCACGGCTTCGCTGTCCATGGTGTCGGTCTCCCCGGGCGGGCAAGGTTCAGGGGCGCAGCTAGCACGCCGGACCCGCCGCCGCAACATTCCCCGACGGACAAGGGCTTCATCCGCGCAGCCGTTCCGCCGAGCTGACGACTCGGGTGGCCCTCAAGGCCGTCACGATGTCGGTCAGGTGCTTGACCCCGCGCACCTCGACATCGACCAGCATGGTGTAGAATTCGCGATCGCGTTCGGTGATCTTGAGGTTCGAGATATTGCCGCCGTGCTTGGCCACGGTCGAGGCAATGGAAGCCAGTGCCCCCATCTCGTTGGCGACCACGAGCTGCAGTCGGCCGGCGAAGAATTCGTCATCGCCCTCGCCGAGCTGCCAGGCGACATCGAGCCAGATCTCCGGCGTCTCCGAATAGGCGGCCAGCGCCTCGCAGTCGATGGTGTGGATCATCACCCCGGCGCCGCGGCTGATGATACCGACGATACGATCGCCCGGTAGCGGATGGCAGCAGTCCGCAAGATGCACCGCCATGCCCGGCGTCAGGCCGGAGATCGGAATCGCCTCGCCCCTGAGCTGCGCCTTGTCCCAGTCGCCGCTCCAGTCGCGCTTGACCGGCGGCAGGCCCTTGGCATCCGTCTTGAGCGTGATGCCGGGAAAACAGGCACGCAGCACATCGCCGCTGTCGAGTTCGCCGCGGCCGACATCGACCAGCACCTCCTCGACATGGGCCCGCTTTAGCTTGCCGAGTGCGGCCTCAATGGCGCGGTCGGAAAAATCGACATCCTCGGCCGCAAACGCGCGCTCGAGAATGCTGCGCCCGAGGCTCAGATACTCCTCGCGCTGCCTTTGCCGGACGTGGCGCCGGATCGCCGAGCGCGCCTTGCCGGTGACGACAAAGCTCTCCCAGCGCGGGCTCGGCGTCTGTCCCCGCGAGATCAGGATCTCGACCTGGTCGCCGTTTTGCAACTGGTGACGCAGGGGCACCAGCCGCCCGTTCACCTTGGCGCCTACGCACTGGTTGCCGATCTCCGTGTGCACCGCGTAGGCGAAATCGACCGGTGTCGATCCGCGCGGCAGGGAGATAAGCTCGCCCTTGGGGCTGAAGCAGAAGACCTGGTCGTTGAACATCTCGAGCTTGGTGTGCTCAAGGAACTCTTCCGGATTGGCGGCGTTCTCGAGGATCTCGAGAAGGCCCCTGAGCCAGCGATAGCGTGACCCTTCGACGGCGTCGGCCTGCTGCTTGTACTGCCAGTGCGCGGCGACCCCGAGCTCGGCCACCTCGTGCATCTCGCGGGTCCGGATCTGGACCTCGATGCGGGTCTTGCGCGGGCCGATCACGGTGGTGTGGATCGACTGGTAGCCATTGCGCTTGGGCGTCGAGATATAGTCCTTGAAGCGGCCCGGCACCATCGGCCACTTGCCATGCACGATGCCGAGCGCGCGATAGCAGGTCGGGATGTCGTCGACGATGATGCGAAAGGCAACGACATCGGAAATCTGCTCGAACGGAATATGGGCGCTCTCCATCTTCCTCCAGATGGAATAGGGATGCTTCTCGCGGCCCTGTACCTCCGCCTCGATGCCCGCCGCGGCCAGCGTCTCGCGGATTTCGGCCGACACATCCTCGACCAGCGTTCCCGCTTCCTTCCTCAGGAAGGCAAGACGCGCCGAGACCGTCTCATAGGCCTCGGGCTCGACCTCGCGGAAGGCCAGTTCCTCGAGTTCGTCATTCATGCCGCGGATGCCGATCCGCTCGGCGAGCGGCGCATAGATCTCGAGCGTCTCGAGAGCAATGCGGCGGCGCTTCGTCGGATCGCTGATGAAATGCAGCGTCCGCATATTGTGCAGGCGATCGGCGAGCTTGACGAGAAGAACCCGGATATCGTGCGACATGGCGAGCACGAACTTGCGGAAATTCTCCGCCTGCCGGCTGTCATCGGCCTGAATCTCGATCCGCGACAGCTTGGTCACGCCGTCAACGAGCTCCGCGATCTTCTTGCCGAAGAGGGCTTCGATCTCGGAAATCTCGGCGCCTGTGTCCTCGACCACGTCATGCAGGAGCGCGGTGGCGATGGTCGCGCTGTCGAGCTTCATGCCGGTAAGGATTCCCGCAACCTCGAGGGGGTGCGAGAAATAGGGGTCGCCGGACGCCCGGGTCTGCGAGCCATGGGCCTTCATCGAATAGACATAGGCACGGTTGAGCAGCGCCTCGTCCGCATCGGGATCATAGGCCTTCACCCGCTCAACAAGCTCGTATTGCCGAATCACTGCCTGTGCGCGCCCCTGACAATCGGGACCTCCGTATCCGCCATCCTGTAGCAGATAGGGTGGATAGGTCCGCGATTGAAGGCAAAACTTACCCCGAAAGGCCAAGCCGGCCCGTCCAGGGGCCGCGATTCGCCTGTGATCAAGTCAAAAGGGAGGGCGCCCGATGTCCGCTCAGGCCGACTCGCCGCTTTCGCCGCTCTCGGCCTGCTGTGACCGCAGCATCACCGCCAGATCGTCCTCTTCCGGCTCGTCGATCTCGACATGCTTCTGCATGCCGCGGATCATCGCCTCGCGCAGATTCTCGGGCTTGATCTTCTCTTCCGCAATCTCGCGCAGGGCGACCACCGGATTCTTGTCGTCGTCCCGTTCGACGAGCAGCGGTGCACCGGCCGCGATCTGCCGCGCACGCTGGGCCGCAAAGAGGACGAGCTCGAAACGGTTGGGAACCTTGTCGACGCAATCTTCGACGGTGACGCGAGCCATGCCGGTATCCTTGACATATCCGAATTCGGGAAAGAGCGCGGCTGTATAACGCCTCGGCCGCGCGCTGTCAAAGCCTTGCGTCGCAGCGATCATGAGGCCCGCAGCCGTCTCGCCGTCAGCGCCTGTTCAAGCTGGCCAGAAGGGAATAGAATTCCGGGTCGTCCCGTTGGTCGTCCCCTTGCCCAGCGGGCGGCGGAGCGAGCGGGGTTGTCTGTGGTGTGCGCATCCGGCGATAAGGAACAAGGAAAGGGAGGCGGCTGATGCGGGCGATTGGGAAGGCGGCGGCTGTCGCCCTGCTGCTCGGCCTGTCGGCCTGCGGCGGCAAGGGCAAGCAGGCGTTGCACGAACAGGGCATGGCCGGAACCGTGGTCGATGGCGAGGCCACCGAGGCCGTCGATCTCGCCGCGCTTCTTGATCCCGACGGTCTCGTCCGCAACCGAATCGGGGCGAGGCGCTGGGAACGACTCGATCCCGGACGGCGCATCGACCTCGCTTTCGAATCCTTCTACCGCGACTATCCTCCGGCGACCCGCACCCTGCACCGGAATCGTGTGCAGGAGCGCCTCATCGGCGCTTCGAACCGGGCTTGCGCCGAGCTCAAGGCACAGCTCCTGTCGCCGGAAGGGAGCGGCATTCTCAAGTCTATTGCGGGCGTGACCAAGGCGACGACGCGCATCGTCACCGGTGTCGATGCCTCGCGTGTGCTGACCGGCGTCTACGGCATCTTCTCCGATGGCGGCGCATTCAACGACGAGCTGTTCGCCAGCCTCACGACCCAGGTCATCGTCGCCGGCATCGATGCTCGCCGGCAGGCGATTCACGAGCGCATCAACGCCGTGCGCAAGGACGCGGACATCGCGAGCTACACCGTGGAGGCGGCGGTCAAGGACGCGCTCTATTACCACGATCAGTGCAATATCTTCGCCGGCATGATGGCGGCGCGCGACCGGCTTCTCGGATCACCGCCTCGGGACTGAGGGCTCAGGCCGCGCCGTCCTGCGCGCGCCAGGGATCGGCCCTAAGATGGGCCAGACGCCGGGCCATGCCGCCAAGCCGGAACTGCCCGCCCGAGCGCACGCGCGAAAGCGCGTCCCAACGGATCGGGCAGGCGACCGGGGCCCCGGGACGGGCGCGCGGCGAATAGGGCGCCACCGCGCTCGCACCGCGCACATTGCGCAGCCAGTCGATAAAGACGCGGCCTTCGCGGAGCGCCTTGCGCGATTGCGCCACATAGCGCCCGGGCATGTCCGCCGCCATGGCGCGTGCCATCTCGCGGCTGAAGTCCCTGGCCTCGTCCCATCCCATCGCTGTGGCGAGCGGCAGGACGACATGCAGTCCCTTGCCGCCGGTGGTCTTGAGACGGGGGCGGAATCCTTGCGCCTCGGCACGGCGGCGCACCTCCCGGGCGGCCCGGCGGACCGCCGAGAAGGGCGTTCCAGGTCCGGGATCGAGATCGAAGACGATCTGGTCGGCATGATCGAGATCGTCGATCCTGGTCTGCCAGGGGTGCATCTCGATGACGCCGACCTGCACCAGCGCGATCAGGCCGGCGAGCGTCTCCACATAAAGATACTCCGCCTCCTCGCCCCCCGCCTGCCGGATCGTGACACGCCCGATGGCGGGTGACATGCCGGCGCTGGCATGGCGCTGGAAGAAGCAGCCGCCGTCAATCCCCTCGGGGCAGCGCACGAGGCCGAGGGGACGGCGCGCGACATGCGGCAGCATCAGTGGTGCGACGCGCGCCAGATAGCGTGCCAGCGCGCCCTTCGAAGGTCCACCGGGGCCGAAAAGCGGGCGCCCGGGATGGGTGACCCGGACCCCGGCGACGGTGATGCCGCCGCCTGGCGCCGGCCTGCCCCGCCTGTTCACGCGGCCGCTTCCGTCTCGATGGACCCGGCGACAGGTGCAAGACGAATGCCGGTGATCGCGAAGCCCAATGCATCGCTTGCCGGAAACGTCTCCGTGAGCGCCTCCTCAAGCTTGCGCTCCGCCGCGCGCAGCGCCGCGGCATCGCGCGCCTTCTTCCTTTTCACGATTTCGGTCATTTTCCGCCTCCCCGCCCCATGCTACAGAGCACGGCAGACCGCTGTGCTGGCTCTCATCTGAGGTGGGGCGTGTCGGCTGGCGGGTCAAGGCAGAAACCTTGCGTCCGGAATCGTTGAACATGGACCACGCGGGCGATCCGACGCTCATTCTGACGCTCCTTCTTGCCGCCGGAATCGGGGCGCAACTGATTTCCGACCAGTTCAAGCTTCCGGCGATCCTGCCGCTGTTGCTGATCGGTTTTCTAGTCGGACCCGTCTTTGGCGCCCTTGATCCCGATCGGCTGTTCGGCGACCTTCTCTTTCCGGGGGTTTCCCTCGGCGTCGCCGTCATCCTCTTCGAGGGCGCGCTGACCCTGCGCATCGCCGATCTTGCCGGAGCCGAGCGGGTGGTGCTGCGGCTCGTCACCCTGGGTGTCGCGGTGAGCATCGCGGTCATTGCGGTGGTCACCCATCACGCGCTTGGTCTTTCCTGGTCGCTGTCGCTGCTTTTCGGCGCCATCGCCAGCGTATCGGGGCCGACGGTCATCATTCCGCTGCTGCGCGCGGTGCGGCCGAGCGAACGGGTGAGCCAGATCCTGCGCTGGGAGGGAATCCTTATCGACCCCATCGGCGCCGTGATCGCAGTGATCATCTTTGAGGCCATCGTCGCCGGCGCGGGCCAGGGCACCGACCCGGTTACCAGTCTGCTCGGGCTTCTCGTTTCCGGCAGCCTCATCGGCATTGCCGCCGGCTACGGACTTGGGGTGGCACTGCAGCGCCACTGGATTCCCGACTTCCTGCGCAATGTGACGACGCTGGCGGCGGTGCTGCTGGTCTTTGCCCTTGCCAATCTGATGGCCTCGGAAGCCGGGCTCGTCGCGGTGACCGCAATGGGCCTGACCCTGGCCAATCTGCGGGCGGTGCCGCGGGACGAGATTCTCGACTTCAAGGAGAGTCTGTCGGTCCTTCTCATCTCGCTTCTGTTCATCGTGCTTGCGGCCCGGATCGACATGGCCGCCCTCGCCGGCATCGGACCGGCCCTTCTCTTCATTCTCGCCGCCATCCTCTTCCTCGCGCGACCCTTGGCGACGCTCGCCGCGACGCTCGGCACCGATCTTCCCTGGCGCGAGCGGGCGCTGCTGTCCTGGATCGCGCCGCGCGGTATCGTTGCTGCGGCCGTCTCGGCTCTTTTTGCCCTCAGGCTGAAAGCCGACGGGGTCGCCGGCGCCGAACTGCTCGTCCCCCTCACCTTCTCGGTGATCGTCGCCACGGTGGTGCTGCACAGTCTGACGGGGCGGCCGCTGGCGCGTCTGCTCAAGGTCGCCGAGCCCGAGCCGCGCGGCGTGCTCATCGTCGGTGGCAATCCGGTCGCGCTTGCGATCGCCGAACGCCTTCAGGCGGCCGGCGTTCCGGTCCTCGTCGCGGACACGTCCTATGAGCAGATCCGGCGCGCCCGCATGAAGGGCATCGCCACCTTCTTCGGCAATGCCGTGTCCGAATATGCCGACCGCAAGCTCGACCTCATCGGTCTCGGCATGCTGCTTGCGATGTCGCGCCGGCCTTCGCTCAACGCCCTCGCCTGCCTCCGCTACCGGGCGGAATTCGGCAGTGCGCAGGTGTTCACGATCCGGCGCGAGGAATCGATGCTCGACCGCGAGCTCGAGACCGTCTCCTTCGGCTTTCGCGGCCGATTGCTGTTCAAGCCCGAAATGACCCTCGAGCGGCTGGAGAAGGAACTCGCCTCCGGCAAGACGATCCGCCTTGTCACATTGAGTGAGGATTTCGGCTTTGACAGCCTGCTCGCGGAAGCGGGGGGCACGGCAGCGCTGCTCTTTGCCATCGCACCCGACGGCCATGTGCGGCCCTTTGCCGAGGACAGCAGCTTTCGCGTCGGACCGAAATGGCGCATCGGCTATCTCGCCGATGGAACGGAACCTAGAAGCTCCCGCTCAGCGTCAGAATGACAGAGCGGCCGCGCAGGCGGTTGCGCGACTCTTCGAATGCGACGGGGCTGAGATCCCGCGGCCCGGCAAAGACCGTGCGGTCGCGGCTGATCCTGCGGTTTGCCACATTCTCAAGCAACAGCCGAATCTTGATGCCAAACCAGCGCGTGGTCTCGATGAACGCGTTCATATCGAATCGATCGTCGCGGACGACGAATTCGTCCAGCCCGAATTGCGGCGTGCGGCCGCGGAGCTTCATGGTCCACCCCCAGGCGACGCGTGCGACATCGAAATCCTGGCGAAAATCGAGCGTCACCGTGCGCTTTTCCTCATTGGATAGAACCCGTGGGCGCCCGGTGACCGGATCGATCACCCGCGACCCCTGCCAGCGCGCCTCGACATCGAGACGTCCGCCCGCAAGTGCCACGGCATCGAGCGGCAGCGTCGCCTCAAGCTTGCCCCCCCAGCGCCGGCCGTTGCCGATATTGCCGGGAATCTCGAAGATGCCACCGAGCGGCAGGAGATCCTGGACATCATCGATCCAGTCGTGAAAGCCGGTCAATGTGACGACGCCGAGCGCGCCGAAACGCTGCTCGAAGCTCGCCTCGAACATCCATGTCCGCTCCGGCCTAAGGTCGGGATTGCCGAAACTGAACTGCTGGTCCGCGAAATTCGTGCTGCTCACGAAATCGTTGAAGTCGAGCTGCGCCACGTCGCGCGTCATCGAGATCCGCAGTTGCCGCCGCGTGCTTGGCGCGTAGGTGAGCGCAAGCCGGGGCTTGGTGAAGAAGAAATCGCGTTTCGCCTCGGCATCGCCGGATTGGGTGATGGTCGATGTCTCCGCCCCGAGCGTGCCCTCGACCACCCAGGAGCCGATCGTCCAGCTGTCGATCAGGGCGAAATCGCCGCGCAGTTCCTCGACCCGCGTGTTGGCGCCGGGCAGCGGCACGATCTCCGGGCCATTGCCATTATCGACCTGGAGCACAAGCGCATTGTCGAGGCTGTTGTATGCACCCTCGAGATTGAGTTCGATATGGTGATCGGCAAAGCGCGTCCAGTCGAATTCGGTGCGCGCCACGGCCTCGCTGCTGGTGGCATCGAAATCGGCCCGGCTGAATGCGGTCTGCAAGCCGGCGTCGTCGAGGGCACGGCGCGAGGAGAAACCGTCCGTGCCGGTCCGGTTGTAGAGCAGGATGAGCTTGCCGCTGAATGTCTCCGCCAGCGGATGCTCGATATCGCCACCGACCTCGATGGTGACACCTTCATTGCCGCTTGCTTCTTCGACCTCGCTTCCCGCAAGGCCCGGTTCGCGCGGCGTGCGCAATGAGCGCTCGAGACGGTCGAAATCGTTGTAGGAGAGCTTGCCGTTGAAATGGAGCAGGGTTTCCCCGAGCTTGCTCTCGCTGTTGAAACTGGCACTCAGGTTGACGCCGTCACCGCGTGTCTTCTCGTCGCGGTCCTCCGCCACCGCACCACCGATAAGCAGGTCCTCGGGCCCGCGCGCATTGAACAGGAAGCGCTGGGCATCGATGCCGGCATTGTACTGCGTTCGACCGAAGCTGTCGCTGACCGAGAGGCTCCCTTCGGGGGTCGGACCGCCGCCATCGACATCCTGCTCGACCTTGGCTTCCCACTTGTAGGCGGCAGCGCCCTCGGTCTTGAGGACGACATTGACGACGACGTTCTGGCCGCCGAGATCGAGCCCGCCCGAGCGGCCGCGGATAAGGTCGATGCGCTCGACCTGGCTGGCCGGGATCCGCTCGAGCAGAGCCGAGACGGTATCGTCCTTGGTGCTCGGCCGCTCACCGTTGATCAGCACATTGCCCGCAACGCCACCAAAGCCGCGACGGCCGCCGCCATCATCGATGCGAAAACCCGGCACCCGCTGCACCATGTCGCGCGCCGTGATCGGTCGATACTGCTCGAAGAAGATCGCGGGATAGACGACCACCTCGCTCGCCGATTCGTCGATCGGGATGCCCTCGGCATCCATCAGCGCCGTACCTGCCTCGAGGCGAGCGTCGG
>JBHHTO010000013.1:0-22537 GCA_046753425.1 Rhodothalassiaceae bacterium
CATCGAGGAGGTGCGCTTCGAGGACCGTCTCAGGACACGCTTCGATATCGAGGCGCGGGCGCGCCGGGCGCTCATTCCGAGCCTCCTGCTGCAGCCGCTGATCGAGAATGCGATCAAATACGCGATCGCCCCGCGCGAGGAGGGGGGGCTCGTCAGCCTCAGCGCCCGCATTCGCGACCAGCGACTCGAACTCGTGCTCTGTGACGACGGACCCGGCCTCAATGGCACTGTCATCGGCGCACCCGGCCAGGCCTCGTCGGGCGTCGGCCTGAAGAACACGCGGGCACGGCTGGAAGAGATCTACGGTAACGACCACGTCTTCCGCCTCGAGCCCGATCGCCCGCGCGGCCTCCGCATCACCATCAGCCTGCCCTGCGAATTTCCCGGCCACAAGAGCGAACGGACCCAAGCCGCATGAGCATCCGCACCCTGCTTGTCGACGATGAACCGCTTGCCCTGCGCGGGCTCGATATCCGCTTGTCGGCGATCGACGATATCGAGATCGTCGGCACCGCGGCCAATGGCCGCGAGGCAATCCGAGCCATCCGCGCGCTGCGCCCCGATCTCGTCTTTCTCGACATCCAGATGCCGGGCCTTGACGGTTTCGCCGTCGTGCGGGCGCTGCTCGGCACCGAGGAGCTGCCGCTCTTCATCTTCGTCACCGCCTTTGACCGCTATGCCATCGAGGCCTTCGAGACGCATGCACTCGACTATCTCCTGAAGCCGGTCGAGGATGCGCGGCTGCAGCACACCGTGCATCTCGCACGCGAACGCCTCGCGGCGAAGCGGGCGCTCGAGCAGAATGCACGCCTCAAGGCGCTCCTCGCCGGCATGGAACCGCTATCGCGCGACGCGCTCGCCGCCGCGCTCGAGGACGAGGGGGCGCATGAGAGCAGTCCCTATGAGCGGCAACTCCGCATCCGGGATCGTGGCCGCGTTGTCATCGTCGATGTCCGGGATATCGACTATATCGATGCCGCCGGCGACTATATGTGTGTTCATGTCGGCAATGAGACACATGTTCTGCGCGAGACCATGAAGGCGCTCGAGCAACGCCTGGATCCGGCCCGCTTTCAGCGCATTCATCGCTCGGCCATCGTCAATCTCGAGCGCGTCGCCGAAGTGCGGCCGCACGCCAATGGCGAGTGTTTCCTCACGCTCCGCTCGGGACAGGAGCTCAAGGTCAGCCGCAGCTACAAGAGCGTCGTCATGCGCCTCGCCTGAGGGCACACCGCCGGCCAACGGCTCAGGAGAAGGCCTCTTCCCAGGTGCCGCGGGTCGCCGCCTTCGAATATTCGGTCGCCCGGTTCTCGAAGAAATTGGTGTGCTCGACCGCGTTCAGCATGGTGTCGAGCCAGGGCAGCGGATTGGCCTCGGCATGCCATTCCGGCTCGAGGCCGATCTGTTTCAGCCGCCGGTCGGCGATATAGCGGATATAGCGCTTGACCTCTTCCGCCGTGAGGCCCTCGACGGGACCGAGCGCGAAGGCGAGATCGATGAAGGCATCCTCATGGGCGACGATGGTGCGGCAGGCCTCGAGCAGCCGGCTGCGGAGTGCCGCGTCCCAGAGGTCCGGATTCTCGGCGATGAAGGTGCGGAAAAGACGCAGGATCGAATCGCAGTGCAGGCTCTCGTCGCGTACCGACCAGGAGATGATCTGGCCCATGCCCTTCATCTTCCCGAAGCGCGGGAAGTTGAGCAGCATGGCGAAGCTGGCGAACAGCTGCAGCCCTTCGGTGAAGCCGCCGAAGACGGCGAGCGTGGTCGCGATGTCGCGCCGACTCGAGGCGGAAAAGCCCTGCATATAGTCGTATTTGGCCTTCATTTCTTCATATTCGAGAAAGGCCGAATATTCGGTCTCCGGCATGCCGATGGTGTCGAGAAGATGCGAATAGGCGGCGATGTGCACGGTCTCCATGTTGGAGAAGGCGGCGAGCATCATCTGCACCTCGGTCGGCCGGAAGACCCGGGCATAATGGCGCATGTAGCAGTTGTTCACCTCGATGTCGGACTGGGTGAAGAAACGGAAGATCTGGGTCAGGAGATTGCGCTCGGGGTCCGAGAGGTTCGTCTGCCAGTCCTTGACGTCGTCGGCGAGCGGCACTTCCTCGGGCAGCCAGTGGATGCGCTGCTGCGTGAGCCAGGCCTCAAAGGCCCAGGGATAGCGGAAGGGCTTGTAGGCGACGCGGTCTTCAAGAAGCGACATTCTCATCCTCACGAAGGGCGTGTGACAGGAGGCGAAGGCGGGGCTGCGCCCCGGCGCCGGGATGGCGTCACTGGCAGGAGAGGCATTCCTCGTAATCGAGCAGCGGCTCCTTGTCCGGCACGACGGGTGCGGCGGCGGAGCCCGGTGCGGCCTGCGAGACCACCTCGGCGCGTTGCAGCGATTTCGAGCGACAATAATAGAGGCTCTTCAGCCCCTTCTTCCAGGCCGCGACATGGAGCCGGTGCAGATCGCGCTTGTGGACATCGGCGGGCAGGAACAGGTTGACCGATTGCGCCTGGTCGATGAACGGCGCGCGGTCGGCGGCGAGCGCGATGATCCAGCGCTGGTCGATCTCGAAGGCGGTGCGGAAGACCGCCTTTTCCGCGTCCGTAAGACAGTCGAGATGGCGCACCGATCCCTCGCGCGTGGTGATCGACGACCAGGTCGCCTCGTCGTCCCGCCCGCGCTCCGCAAGAAGCCGCTGCAGGTGCCGGTTCCGGACATTAAAACTGCCGGACAAGGTCTTGTGCAAATAGGAGTTTCCGGCGATCGGCTCGATCCCGGGAGAAGTCCCGCCGCAGATCGTCGAGATCGACGCCGTCGGCGCGATTGCGGTCTTGTTGGAGAAGCGCTCCATGATGCCGTAATCGGCAGCGTCGGGACAGGGACCGCGCTCCTCGGCGAGGGCGCGGCTGGCGGCATCGACCGCGCTCTTGATATGGCCGAAGATCTTGCGGTTCCAGGCTTTGGCCAACGCCGATTCGAAGGGCACCATGCGGCTCTGGAGAAAGGAATGAAAGCCCATAACGCCGAGCCCCACCGAGCGCTCGCGCATCGCCGCATAGCGCGACTGCGCGTGCCCGGCCATGCCTTCGGTCTTGACGATATAGTCCTCGAGCACATTGTCGAGAAAGCGCATCACGTCGGGGATGAAACGCGGATCATGGCGCCAGTCGGCGAAGGTCTCGAGATTGAGCGAGGACAGGCAGCAGACCGCCGTGCGCATGCGCCCATGATGATCGCGGCCGGTGGGCAGGGTGATCTCCGAACAGAGATTGGAGGTCTTCACCGTGAGCCCGGCGAGCTTGTGCCATTCGGGGATGGCGCGGTTCACCGTGTCGGAGAAGACGAGATAAGGCTCACCGGTCTCGACCCGCGCGGTGAGAAGACGAATCCAGATCGCCCGCGCCGGCACCGTGCGCACGACATGTCCGTCCCTGGGGCTGGTCAGCGGCCAGTCCTCGTCCGCCTCGACCGCGCGCATGAAGGCGTCAGGGATGAGCACGCCATGGTGCAGATTGAGCGCCTTGCGGTTGGGGTCGCCGCCGATGGGACGCCGGAGCTCGATGAACTCCTCGATCTCGGGGTGCGACACCGGGAGGTAAACGGCGGCGGAGCCGCGGCGCAGGGAGCCCTGGCTGATCGCCAGCGTCAGCGAATCCATGACCCGCACGAAGGGAATGATTCCCGATGTCCTGCCGACGCCACCGATGCTCTCGCCGATCGAGCGCAGATTGCCCCAGTAGCTGCCGATGCCGCCACCACGCGCGGCGAGCCAGACATTCTCCGTCCACAGCGAGACGATCGACTCGAGACTGTCCTCGGCCTCGTTGAGGAAGCAGGAGATGGGCAGTCCGCGATGGGTGCCGCCGTTCGACAGCACCGGCGTCGCCGGCATGAACCACAGCCGCGACATATAGTCGTAGAGCCGGCGCGCATGATCGGAATCGTCGCCATAATAGCTGGCGACACGGGCGAACAGATCCTGGAAGGACTCGCCCGGCATCAGATAGCGGTCAACGAGCGTCGCCTTGCCGAATTCGGTCAACAGCGCGTCACGCTCGCGGACGATGGGCACCGCGGCACGATGCGCGAAATGCGTCACCTCGAACACGGCCGTCCGCTCTTCATCCATGTCGCCACCTTCCCCTCACCAGCGTTCCCCCTTGCCCAGCACGCCGCCAAATGATGGTGCCCCGCCGGACCCGACAGCCTGCCGGATCATGGAACGTATGTCGAACAAAGAAACCGGCATCGTGCGCTCCGACCGACGTCGGCCGGCGATCGATGCGTGTGTCGGCATCCTAGGTCGCCGACCGTCACTGGTCAATACGCCACTCACAGGCCGGCGACCTACCAGATATTGTGGACAAGCCTGCGCGAACCCTGTGGATATCCTGCGGATCGCGGGTGCCGGCCGGGCCTCTAGCGAGAGCCGGTGCGACCGATGCGGAGGATCCGTTCCCGGCGCAGCGCCTTGAGGCGGTCGGATGACAGGCCCTGCATGTCGGCGAGCGACTCGGCCACCGCGTCGGCGAGCGCGGCGAGGGCGCGGGCGGGCTCGCGATGGGCGCCGCCGAGCGGTTCGGGCACGATCCGGTCGATGACACCGAGCTCGCGCAGATCCTGCGCCGTGATGCGCAGCGCCTCGGCCGCGTCCTGGGCCTTGTCCGCCGTGCGCCAGAGAATCGAGGCGCAGCCTTCCGGCGAGATCACCGAATAGATCGCATGCTCGAACATGAGCACGCGGTTGCCCACGGCAAGCGCCACCGCGCCGCCCGAGCCGCCCTCGCCGACGATGGTGGTGACGAGCGGCACCTTGAGCGCCAGACAGCGCTCGGTCGCTCGCGCGATGGCCTCGGCCTGGCCACGCTCCTCGGCGCCGACGCCGGGATAGGCACCGGGGGTGTCGACGAAGGTGAGCACCGGCAGGCCGAATCGGTCGGCCAGATCCATGAGGCGCACCGCCTTGCGATAGCCCTCTGGCCGCGCCATGCCGAAATTGTGGTGGATGCGCGAGGCGGTATCCGATCCCTTCTCATGCCCGATCAGCATCACCGGCTGGCCGCGAAACCGTGCCGGACCGCCCTGGATGGCGGCATCCTCGCCGAAGCCGCGATCCCCGGCAAGCGGCGTGAAGTCGCTGAACAGCGCGGCGACGATGTCGGAAAAATGCGGCCGTTCGGGATGGCGGGCCACCTGTGTCTTCTGCCATGGCGTCAGCGACGCATAGGCCTGGCGCAACAGGCGGTCGCGCTTGCTCGCCAGACGGTCGACCTCCTCGCTGAGATCGACACCCGCCTCGGCGCCCGACAGCTTCTCGAGGTCCCGGATCCGCCCCTCGAGCTCGGCGATCGGCTTTTCAAAATCAAGAAAGGTGATCATGCGTCGGTCATCGCATCCCGGAATCGGTATCGAGAGTGGGCAAAGCCCCCTGATGAGTCAAGCAACAGCTAGCCTGAGGGGGCGACGGGAAAACAGGCCTGTCCCGCCGCTTCCAGGGCGTGGCAGCGCCGCTCCGCCTCGGCGCGCGATGCAAAGGGGCCGATGAGAAGACGGTAAAAGACGCCCTTCTCGCCGCGATCGGCGATCAGGATCCGGTGCTCGAGCCCGGACACGAGATCGGGTGCCTGTGCGGCGAGTTGCTGCCACAGCGCCTGGGCCGCCCTTTCGCTTCTGAAGGCGGCAAGCTGCAACTTCCAGGCATCCGCCAGGTCCACGGCCGGGGCCGCTGCGGGCGCTGCCTCGGCCGGCTTCACAGCGCCGGCCGCCGCCGCCGGCTGTGGCGTGACGGCGGACCGCGCCGGCTCCGGTTGCGACCCTTGCGGTGTCGTCTTCGCCGACGGCCGCCGCGCCCTGTCCTGCCGCGGTGGTGCCGCGACAGCAGCGGCAGCCGGCCTTTCGTCGACGTCACGGGCGGCAAGCTGTGCCGCCAGCCGCACCGCTGCCGCCTTCTGGGCCGCGTCGAGATAACGGTCCATGGTCGCGAGCGCGGCACCGGCCTCGGCGAGGCCCTGTCGGGCGGCCAGCGCCATCCAGGCGCGGCCACGCACGAGGTCGCGCGCCACCGCCTCGCCGTTCCAGTAGAGAAGGGCAAGCCGGTACTGCGACAAGGCATGCCCCTGGGCCGCGGCCGCGAGCCAGTAGCCGACGGCTTCCTGCCGCTCCGCCTCGCTTGCACCCTCGGTGTCGAACAGTCCGCCGGCGAGAAGATACTGGGCCTCGGGAAATCCCTTGTCCGCTGCCGCGCGGAGCAGCCGGTCCGCGGTCGCCGGATCCTTCTCCACCCCCAGCCCGCGCCTGTAAAGCGTCGCCATATTGTACAGGGCGCGCGGGTCGCCGGCCTCGGCGAGCGGGCGCCAGAGGGCGGCGGCACCGGCATAATCACCGGCGAAATAGAGACGGCGGCCCTCCTCGAGCGGCGAGGCGGTCGGGGCCGTCGTCTGGGCTGCGGCACCAAAGCCCGCGAGGAGGATCGCGATGAGCAACAAGATGCGCTGCAAGATGGTGGCTCCGTCCTCTCGTGAAAGCCTTGCGCCGGCGACCCCGCCGGCTTCTTCCTGCCCGCTCTTAGCGCGCAATCGGCTTCCTGTCACGGCCGGACCATGACGGCAAGAGCTGATCCCGCCATTGCAGCCACAGGACAAGGCCGGGAAAACGCCGCATCGACGACTAAAATTTTATCAAGAAACGAGTTCAATCGATTGAAGATAAAGGATCGAATTCGATCCGGTTTTACCATTCCTTAAGCCGCCGTCCCTAGATTTGCCCGGTATGTCGGCTGGACGGATCACCGACATTCGATCTCAGGCAGCGGGCGACAGAAGGAACGCAAAGATGCAGGTCATGGCCTTTGCTTCGCAAAAGGGCGGTTCAGGCAAGACCACCCTGAGCGGGCATATCGCGGTTGCGGCAGACCTTGCCGGTGCGGGTCCGGTCGCTCTCATCGATGCCGATCCGCAAGGGTCGCTGTCGGAGTGGTGGAACGAGCGCGAGGCGCCGACGCCGGTCTTTGCCCGCACCCTCATTTCGCGCCTCGTCCACGATCTCGACGAGCTCAGGACGCGCGGCTTCAAGCTCGCCATCATCGATACGCCGCCGGCCATCACCATGGCCATCCAGAGCGTCATCGCGGTCGCCGACATGATCGTCATTCCGACCCGGCCGTCGCCACACGATCTGCGCGCCGCGGGGGCGACCGTGGACCTTGTCGTCCGGGCGGGCAAGCCGCTCGTCTTCGTCGTCAATGCGGCGACACCGCGGGCGCGGATCACCGCTGATGCGGCCATCGCCCTGTCGCAGCACGGCACCGTCGCACCGATCACCATCCACCAGCGGACCGAATTCGCATCGAGCATGATCGACGGTCGCACGGTGATGGAAATCAATCCCGATGGCCGTTCGGCGAAGGAGGTGAGCGCGCTCTGGAGCTATCTGCGCGATCGCCTCGACCGCTGCCACCGTCGCACCATCTTCAGCCGTCGCGATACCGGCCGCCCGGCGCCGGCCGCGGCCGGCCGCGGCTTCGGGCGCAAGACCGAACAGCCGGACAGCTCTCTCGTCTAGCCAGGAGGGGATCAGGGAACAATGAAGAACGCCGCTCGCCTCACTGCCAGCCTGCTCGTCCGCAAGGGCGAGGCCACGCCCGCCGTGATCCCCGAGGTCCGCGCCGCCCGCTTTCCCGCCGCGGCCCGCCAGCAGGTCCCGGTGCCGCCACTTGCCCGTCGCAAGGCCAAGGCTGCCCCCGCGGACGAGGCAGTGTCACCAGACAGCAAGGCTGCGGACCGGGTCGCGGGAAAGCGTATCGCCATGACATTGCGACTCGACGCCGAGCGGCATCTGCGCCTAAAGCTGCTTGCAGCGCACGAGCGGAAATCATGTCAGGTTCTGCTTCTCGAGGCCCTCGACGCGCTGGTCGATCGTCACCTGGCCGAAACCGGTGACTGTTCCTGCCTGCACGACGGCAAGGGCAAGAGCGGGAGCCACAACGGAAGCGTCGCCGGGCGTCGGGTACGCGCCTGACAACGGCTCAGGCAACAGTCAGGCATAAGTCAGGCATAGGTTTGTGACGGATCAGGCATCCAATCGCCATGGCGGCATCAGGCTCCGGGGGTTCGCCCGGCCGGCGGTGTCCGCTCTCGTGCTGGCCCTTGCCGCCTGCACCGGGACACCGGTCTCGCACGAGGTCGAGATTGCACGCGCCGCCAGTGCCCCGATGACGCCGCTCATTCGCCTCGCCGATCGCCTCGCCGATCACGGACAGTTTGCCGCTGCCATTCCCCTTTATCGCCAGGCCTATGCCGATGGCGACGGCGCGCGTGCGCTGAGCGGTCTCGCGCGTGCGCTTGTCGGGCTCGGTCGCTATGCCGAGGCCGATTCGGTGCTCAAGCGCGGCGACGCCCGCAAGGATATGGCAATCGCGCTCGAGCAGGGCGAGGTCGATCTCGCCCTTGCCCGCCCGGCGCTGGCGCTCGAGGCCTTCGACACGGCACTGGCACTCGGCGAATCGGCGCGTGCCCATTCCGGTCGCGCGGTGGCACTTGATGCCCTCGGGCGTCATGAGGAGGCGCTTGAGGCACATGCGCGCGCGGTCGATCTCGCCGGTGAGGATCTCAATATTCGCAGCAATATGGCGCTCAGCCGGGCGCTTCATGACGATCTCGCGGCCGCGATCGCGACGCTTGAGAAGATCGTCGCACAGCCCGCCGCGCAGGTGCAGCACCGGCAGAACCTGGTGCTCGCCTATGTCTTCGCCGGCGAGGAGGAGAAGGCGGCGCGGATGGCGGCGATCGATCTCGATGCCCGCTCGGTCGGCCAGACCATCGCCTATTTCCGCGAGCTTCATACATTGCCCCCGGCCGCGCGCGTGCAAGCGCTCGTCTACGGCGCCAAACAGCCCGAGCGCGACCTCTCCGACGTCGCCGTTCTGGTGATCGACGAATCGGAAGAAAAGGCGGCCGCGGCAAAGCGTGTGGTCGCAAAAGCGCCGCCCCCGCCGCCGGAGCCCGCGCCAGAACCGGAGCCTGAGCCCGAACCCGTCAAGCTGCCGCCGCTGGTCGATCCCGAAGGCTGGTCGGTGCAGGTCGCCGCCTATCGAACGGCCGAGCAGCTTGTGCGCGGGCAGAAGCAGCTCTGGGAGCGCTATGCCGACATCCTCGGCCCGCTCGAGCCGCGTCGCTCGGAGGTCGATTTCGGCGACCGCGAGACGCCGCCGCGCGGTTTCTTCTATCGCCTCAATGCCGGGCCGCTCAAGGACTATGCCGAGGCGAGAGAAATCTGCGATCAGCTTCGCGCCATCGACGCGCCCTGCTGGATCCGGCCGCCCGAACCGAGTGAAGGACGCCTGCCGGGCACAGGCGGCGGCGACTGAGCCCCATGGCCGCCTCTTGAAGGCGCGCCCTCTTCTCCCCAGATTGCGGAATACGGCCGGTTACCGCCGCAGCCGCGGGGTGATCGCGGCCGGCCGTCAGGCCGGGGTCGCCGGACGGGGCCCCGGCAAGGAGGTGAATATGAGCAAGAACACAAGAGAGATCCGATTGAGCGCCGACGAGTTCGCCAATCTCGGCGCACCCGACATCGTCTATATCCGTCCCGTCAAGCGGCGCGACGGCGCGACGACTTTTGCCATCCATGCGGCAAACGGCGCCAAGCTGGCCGACCTGCCCAATCGCGAGACCGCCCTCATCACCGCGCGGACGAACGAACTCCATCCCGTCAGCCTGCACTAGGTCGTGTATCAGGGCAGACCGCCATCCGGATGTTGCCGGGCCGCAGCCTCGAGCGCCTGGCAGACCGCCCGCTCGAGAAGGTCTGCGGCCATGGTGCCGGCAATGGTGAGGGTGAGCGGCGCCGGCGCCGGCGGTGTCACGGCACCGGTCGCGAGCGCGAACACGGTGTCGCCGTCGAAGGGCGTGTGAATCGGGCGCAAGGCACGCGCCAGCCCGTCATGTGCCATGATGGCGATGCGGCGGCAGGCCGCCTTGTCGAGCGCGAGATCGGTGGCGACGACGGCAATCGTCGTGTTGCTGGCAAGGAGGGGCGCCTTGGGAAGCGGGATCCGCGCCATGTCCTGGTCGCGCGGCGGGCCGAAGGAATTGACCGCGACCAGGGCGCCGACCCGGAAGCCGCTCGCCGCCTCGGCCGCCGCCGTACCGAGCCCGCCCGCCCGGTCGCCGGCGACGGCGCCGAGGCCCGCCCCGGCCCGTCCGGTCGCAAAATCGGTCGCGGCGGCTTCGGCGGCGGCGATGCCCAGCGCCCGATAGGGGGGCGCCTCACCCCAGTTCTTGTCGCCGCCATTGAGAAGGTCGAAAAGCACCGCTGCCGGTACGACGGGCACATGAAAGCCGCCGATCGGCAGGCCACGTCCGCGGCTGCTCAGCCATTGCGTCACGCCGTCGGCCGCGGCAAGCCCGAAGACCGAGCCGCCGGTGAGAACGAGACCGTGGCAGCAGGCGACGAGGGCCGAAGGGTCGAGCGCGTCGGTCTCGCGGCTTCCCGGGGCGCCGCCGCGCGTGTCGACCGCGACCGTGGCCGGCCGCTGCGGCAGGACAACCGTGGTCCCGGTCCGCGCCCGCCGGTCCTCGGCATTGCCCACCGCGAGACCGGCGATGTCCGTGATCCGGTCATGGCCGGTGCTGCTGATCCTGACCTCATGCATGTCATGGCCTCCGCAAGGTCCGGGGACAGGTCACTGTCCCCCTTTTCTCCCTTCCGCCCGCGACTATAGTGGGCCGCATTGCCGTTGCGACAAAGGGGTTTCCGATGCGCCGCCACCTGCCGCTGCTGTTCGCCGTCCTTGCGCTCCTTCTGCCGGCCGCCGCCAGGGCGGGGGCGCCCGCGCATGCCGATCACTATATGATCTCGAGCGCCAATCCGCACGCGAGCGCGGCGGGGCTTGCCATGCTGCGCGCCGGCGGCAGCGCCGTCGATGCGGCGATTGCGGCACAAGCCGTCCTGTCGCTCGTCGAGCCCCAGTCCTCAGGTATCGGTGGCGGCGGGTTCCTGCTCCACTATGACGCTGCGGCAGGCGATCTCGTCGCCTATGACGGGCGCGAGACGGCACCGATGGCGGCCGACGAGACGCTTTTTCTCGACGACAACGGCGAGACGCTGCCCTTTCTCGAGGCGGCGCTCGGCGGCCGCGCCGTCGGAGTGCCGGGTGTGCTGGCGATGCTCGAGCGGGCCCACAGGGCGCATGGCCGGCTGCCCTGGGCGGATCTGTTCGTCCCCGCCATCCGGCTCGCCGAGGCAGGCTTTGCGATCTCGCCGCGCTTGCATGCGCTTCTCGCCCGTCGTGCCGGGCGCTATCGCAAGATGGGACTGCATCTCGCCGATCTCGGCACCGCCGGCTCCTATTTCTTCGTCGAGGACGCGAACGGCCTGCGGGCCAAGGAAACAGGAACGCGCCTCCGCAATCCCGATTATGCAGCGACGCTCAGGGCGATCGCGGCCGGCGGTGCGGACGCCTTCTATCGCGGTCCCCTCGCGCGGGCGATGGTTGCGGCGGTGCACGACAATCCCTTTTCTGTCGGCACGCTGAGCCTCGCCGATCTCGCCGCCTATCGGGCGCGCGCGACGGATCCCGTGTGCGGCGCCTATCGGCGGCACTGGGTCTGCTCGATGGGGCCGCCCTCCTCCGGTGCCACGACCCTGCTTGCCATTCTCGGCATTCTCGAGGGCTTCGACATGCCGTCGCTGGCGCCGCAGTCCGCCGAAGCGGTGCATCTCTTCGCCGAGGCAAGCGAGCTCGCCTATGCCGACCGCGACGAATATACGGCGGATGCCGCCTTCTTTCCGGTTCCCGTGGCGGGCCTCATCGATCGCAACTATCTCGCCGAGCGCCGCCGCCTGATCCGGCGCGATCGCGCCATGGGCAGGGCGCCGGCCGGCATTCCACCGGGCTGGGACGGGCCGCCGCCACCGCAGGAAGAGGCGGCCGAGGGGCCATCGACGAGCCATCTCGTGGTCGCCGATGCCGCCGGCAATGTCGTCTCCTTCACGACGACGGTGCAGATCGCCTTCGGCAGTTTTCTCATCAGCGGCGGCTTCATCCTCAACAACCAGCTCACCGATTTTTCCTTCGCGCCGGAGCGTGAGGGACGCAAGCGCGCGAACCGGGTCGAGCCGGGCAAGAGGCCACGCAGCTCGATGACGCCGACCATTGCCTTTGATGCCGCGGGTCGTCCCGTGCTCGCCGTCGGCTCGCCCGGTGGCGGACGTATCATCGACTATGTGGCGAAGGCGGTGATCGCGGTCCTCGACTGGAAGATGGACATGCAGGCGGCGATCGACCTGCCGAATATGGTGGCGCGCAATGGCGTGCTCGAGCTCGAGGCGGGAACACGCCTTGCCGACCTTGCCCCGGCGCTCGCCGCCATGGGACACACGGTGCGGCAGGGCGCGCTCGAATCCGGGCTGCATGGCATCCGTATCCGCTATCGGCCGGACGGGAGCCCGCTTTATGAGGGCGGCGCCGATCCGCGACGTGAGGGCATCGCGCTCGGCGACTGAGGCCCGGCTCAGGAACCGGTGCCGGCGCGATTCGGGCTTTCCGGAATCTCGATCACGAAGGTTGAGCCGGTCTCGTCGCTCTTTGCAAGCGTGACCTTGCCGCCATTGGCATCGACGAGATCGGCGACGATGGCGAGGCCGAGACCGGTGCCACCGCTGCCGCCGGCAAAAGGCTGGAACAGGTTGCGGCGCACCCGTTCCGGGACTCCGGGGCCGGTATCGGAAACCGAGACAAAGCAGCAGCCGTCGCGGGTTTCAGCGTGAACCGTGATACGGCCATCGCGCCCCTTGAGGGCTGCCAGCGCATTGCGGCCGAGATTGAGCAGGACGCGAAACATATGATCCGGGTCGGCGTGGAGCACATAGGCCTCGGGCACCGCATTGACGAATTCGACCCCACCCCCTGCGTCGTCAAGACCGAGCGAGAGCCGCACATCCGCGACCAGCGCATGCAGGTCGAAGTCACGCTTCTTGGGCGGTGGCTCGTCGGCCCGGCCGTAGCGCAGCGTGCGCTCGCAGAGATCGATGGCGCGGTCGATGGCGCCGATCAGGCGCTGGGACAGCTCGCGGGTGCGGGCGTCTGCTTCCGCAAGCAGCCGGTCCGAGGACAGATGCGCGGTGGCGAGGATGTTGCGCAGGTCATGATTCACCTTGCTCACCGCGGTGCCGAGATTGGCGAGCCGGCTGCGCTGGTTGAGGGCGTGCCGCAGCTCCTCCTGCATGCGTGTGAGCTCGCGCTCGGCGATGCCGATCTCGTCGCCGCGGCCGGACGGCACGAGGATGCGCTCGGGGTCCGCGGGGTGCTGCGAGAATTCGACCATCGAGCGGGTGATGCGGCGCATCGGCCGCACCAGCATGCGGTGGATGGAGAGAAAGACGAGCCCGGCGGTGACGGTCGAGATGATGATCGAGAGCAGGAGCACGTTGCGCGAATAACGGAGCATCTCGTCGAACAGGCGCTGTTCCCCGAGGATGATGGCGATCTCCTCGCCGATCCCGTTTGCCGGCATGGCGACGACGCGAACGACGCCCCTGCCTCCCCTGAGAAGCGTCGCAAAGGTCTCCTGCATCATGGTCAGCGGATCATCGACGCGGAGGTCATAACTGGCATCGATATGGGTCGGGGCGTTGCCCCGCAGCATCAGCCGGCTGCGGTCGCTGCGCTGCAGGGATACCGCCTTCACCCCCGCCGTCTCGAGGAGCTGCGTCTCGAGCGAGCGGCTGACGCTCTGATGCGGTGCCTCGAGCAAGGCGAGGACGGCGATTTCCGCCGCGGTCATGCGTTGCTCGAGAAAGCTGCGGCGGAAATTGGCGACCGAGGGGACCCAGACCAGCACCTCGACCACCATCACGAAGCAGATGGTGAGCAGGAGCAGCCGCGAGGACAGGCTGCTGCGCAACAGGTGTCGTTCCCCCCACTTCATCATCGCCGCTCTGCGGTCAACTCACATGCATCGAGCCGTATGTCTCATCCAAACCTCTGCAGAAATCGAACAATTGCACGGGTTCGCTCGCTGAACAAGCGGTCGCTGAAAGTGGCGCCGGCGGCCCGCTTCGAGATCTCGCCGAGCGTCGGATAGGGGGCGATGAAGGAGGCGATGTCGGCGAGCTTCAGGCGCCGCGACAGCGCCAGCGCCCAGAGCTGGATCAGCTCGCCGGCATTGGCACCGACGACCGAGACCCCGACCGGCCGCCCGTCGACGGCGACGAGCTTCAGAAGGCCGTCGGTGGCCCGTTCCGCCTGCGCGCGATCATTGCCTGTAAAGGGCTCTCTCATGACCCGCACGCGATCGCCGTGACGCGCCCGTGCGGCGGCTTCGGCAAGACCGACATGGGCAATCTCGGGATCCGTGTAGGTGACCCAGGGAACGGTGCCATAATCGGCCTTTGCCGGCAGGTGAAACAGCGCATTGCGCAGCACGATGCCCGCCTCGTAGCCGGCGACATGGGTGAACTGGAGACCCTGGCGGCAGTCGCCGATGGCGAACACCCGGCGGTTCGTCGTGCGCAGACGCCGGTCGACACGGATGCCGCTCGCGTCATGCGCGATCCCCGCCGCCGCGAGGGCGAGGCCATCGAGCGCCGGCGCGCGGCCGGTGGCGACAAGAAGATGCGATCCCGTCACGGTCGCGCCCTCGGCACCACCCTCGCCCGCAGCAAGTCTGACCTCGATCGTGCCCGCACCGGCGGTGATGCCGGTGATATCGACACCTTCCCGGATCCGGATGTCCTCGGCGCGCAGCGCGGCGAGAGCAATCGCGGCGATCTCGGGATCGTCCTTGGGCAGGGCCCTGAATTTCTCGAGCACCGTCACCCGACTGCCGAGACGCCGGAAGGCCTGCGCCATCTCGAGCCCGATCGGACCGGCGCCGATGACGATCAGATGCCCGGGGCGCGCCTTGAGGTCGAAGACGGTCTCGTTGGTGAGAAAGGGGACGCCATCCAGTCCCGGTATCGGGGGAATGCGGGGCCGCGAACCGGTGGCGAGCACGATTCGGCGCGCGCTGACCACCGTCTCGCCGACGAACATGCTGCGGCGGTCGCGGAAGCGTGCCGCGGCGCGCAATACGGTGACCCCGAGCGATTCCAGGCGCTCCACCGAATCATGTGGCGCGATGGCGGCGATGACCGCCTGGACATGGTCGTGAACGCGCCCGAAATCGACCTTCGGGGCGGTATAGTCGACGCCGAATGCCGATGCCGTCTCACCGGCATGTGCCGCCTTGGCGGCGGCGAGCAGCGCTTTCGAAGGCACACAGCCATAATTGAGGCAGTCGCCGCCCATGCGGCCCTTTTCGGCAAGGATGACGCGGGCGCCCATCTGCGCCGCGCCGGCGGCGACGCTGAGCCCGCCCGAACCGCCGCCGACAACGAGAAGGTCGCATTCAAGCCTGCGTGTCATGATCCGGTCATATCTCCCAGTTGCCTGCGCGACCCGGTGCAGGATTGGCTTTCAGGATCGGGTCGCGCCGTTCGCACCGGTGCGCCGCGCGCGCCGCCATCGACGCACCAGGACCGGCAGCAGGGCGAGAATGGCAAGCGCGACGAGCGGCCCGAGGATCTGTGGCTCGCGCAGCATCGCCGAGGGATCGACGGTACCGCCGAGGCGGATCGTCTCCGCCGCGCCAACGCCGACCCACACATAGACGAAGGTGCCGGGAATGATGCCGAGCGTGGTGGCGAGCACGAAATTGCGCAGGCGCATGCCCAGAATCGCCGGCGCGATATTGACCACCCAGAAGGGAAACACGGGGATGAGGCGCAGTGCCAGCAAATAATGGAACGCGTCGGCCTGAAAGCCGCTCTCGAAGCGGGCAAGCCACGGCCCGGCCTTGTGCCGCAGGCTGTCGCCGAGCGCCGTCCGCACGATGAGAAACAGCAGGGTGGCGCCGAGGCTGGCGCCGGCGAGGACCGCAAGAAATCCGGTCCACAGCCCGAACAGCATGCCGGCGGCGATGGTGACGAGAGACATGGCGGGAAAGGAGAAGGCGGCAAGAATCGCATAGAACACGACGAGCGCCAGCACCGCGGCGAGGCGGTGCGCGGCAATCATCGCCTTGAGCGAATCAAGATTCTCGCGCAGGGTCTCGAAAGAGAGATAGCGGTAAACACCGCTCAGATAGGCGAGGGCGAGAAGGAACAGAAAGACGGCGAGTGGCAGCCAGCGCCGCCAGGCGCCGCGGCCTGGGCGCTCGTCTCCGGGCTCTTCGGCCATGGTCAAGGTTCCGACCCTCCGCAACAGGACTCCGCGACACGATTGCGTGCCCGGTCGCCGCGGCCAGCCCGCAATTGCGATCCACTGCGGTACCGCGAGGCGGCGTGCGTGCCTTCTCCAACATTGTCGCCGCCGGCGCAAGCGCCGATGGGTCTTCCACACGCGGGTTTGAAAGACCGGACGGGATTTGTGAAATCGGCGTGATTGCAGTTGACTTGAGGCGCCTGGGGCCGCTATCAAGCCGCGCCTTGAGGGGTGCCTGGCAGCGCCACGCAGGTGGCCGCCGCTGGTCGCCAAGCGATGAAGCCCCTTGCCGCGTGATGGAGAATGTATCGTGAAGCGGACCTATCAGCCGAGCAAGATCGTGCGAAAGCGGCGTCACGGCTTTCGGGCCCGGATGGCCACCGTGGGCGGTCGCCGGATCCTGAAGGCGCGCCGGGCCAGGGGCAGGAAGCGCCTGTCCGCCTGATCCCGTCGCGCCGGGCGGCGCGGCCGCATATTGTCGAGACTCGCCGATGCCAAATGTGACGCCGGAGCACCGCCCGCCTGCGGCAGGCGCGCCGGAAAGGGCCCCTTCGCCGGCGCCACTCGAAAGGCTGCGCCGGCGCCGCGACTTCCTGCGCGTGGCGGCAGCCCGCAACAGGTTTGTGACGCCGGGCATGGTCGTCCAGGCGGCGCCCCGCCCTTCCGGAGACGACGCGATCGGCGTCGGCTTCACGGTCACCCGCAAGGTTGGATCGGCGGTCGTTCGCAATCGTGTCCGCCGGCGCCTTAAGGAAATCGCGCGTCAGCACCTGTCACTGCGCGGCCAGCCGGGCATGGATTATGTGCTGATCGGCCGCGTCGCCACGGCAAGCCGGCCCTTCGCCGGTCTCGCAAGCGATCTTCTGCGGGCCCTTTCGGCGCTCCACCGACGCCGGCGGCAGGGCGGGAGAACGGCATGAGCCCGCTCGCCCATCTGCTGCTCGCCCTGGTGCGGGGATACCGGCTTTTCCTGTCGCCGCTTGTCGCGCCGTCCTGCCGCTTCCAGCCGACCTGCTCGGCCTATGCGATCGAGGCCGTGCGCCGCCATGGTGGACTGCGCGGGGGCTGGCTCGCTATAAGGCGCATCGGCCGCTGCCATCCATGGGGCGGGTCGGGCTACGACCCGGTTCCCGATGGTTCCCCGGCACCACCCTCGGCGCGGCCATCTTCCGCCGGGCCCGACCCGCGCAGCAATATGGGGCACCGATGAACGAACAGAAAAACCTGCTCCTCGCCATGGCGCTGACGCTGATCGTCCTCGTGGCGTTCGACTTCCTGTACGGATCAAGGCAGGGTCCCGCACCCGCCACCGGGACCGCGCCGGCGGGCGAAACCATGGTGCCGGAAGCGCCGGTGCCGCAAACGGAAGCCGGCGGCGGCGCCGCAGCGGCGGCCGGGGCCGTCACCCTCGACCGGCAGGGTGCGCTCCGCACGAGCCCGCGCATCGCCATCGACACGCCGCGCCTTCGGGGCTCGATCGCCCTTGTTGGCGGCATCATCGACGATCTCACGCTCAAGGACTATCGCGTGGCCGTCGACAGCGAAGAGCGGGTGACGCTTTTGCAGCCGAAGGGAACGGCGAACGCTTATTATATGGCCCTCGGCTGGACGGCGCGGCCGGAGCTCGGGCTCGATCTGCCCGGGCCCGAAACGCATTGGCTCAGCGACGACAGGACGCTCACCCCCGATCATCCTGTCGTACTGCACTGGGTCAACAGGAAGGGGATTGCGTTCGAGCGTCGCATCGAGGTCGACGCCGACTATATGTTCACGATCACCGACAGCGTGCGCAATCCCGGCGAGGCGCCGGTCATCCTTGCTCCCTATGGCCTCATCTCCCGCCACGGCGAGCCCAAGGTGCGCGGCTATTACATCCTTCAGGAAGGCCCGCTCGGTGTCTTCGACGGCAAGCTCGAAGAGAAGAGCTACAAGGATCTGCGCGAGGACGGCCCCTTTACTGCGGACAGTGTCGGCGGCTGGCTCGGCATCACCGACAAATACTGGCTGACCGCACTGGTGCCGCAGCAGGACGTCCCGTTCAAGGGCCGCTTTCTGCATGTGGCAAACGGCGCGCCGCGCTACCAGGCCGACTATCTCGAGGAGGAGATGGTGATCCCCGCCGGCGCCGAGAAGAACGTGCGCGTGCAATTCTTCGCCGGCGCCAAGGAGGTCGATCTCATCAGCCGCTATGAGAAGGCCTACGGCATCCAGCTCTTCAACCGTGCAATCGACTGGGGCTGGTTCATCTTCCTCACCAAGCCGATCTTCTATGTCCTCGACTGGCTCAACGGGCTGACGGGCAGTTTCGCGCTGGCGATCCTGCTGCTCACCGTGCTCGTCAAGGCGATCATGTATCCGCTCGCCAACAAGTCCTATGTCTCGATGAGCAAGATGAAGCTGGTGCAGCCGAAGATGAAGAAGCTGCAGGAGCGCTACAAGGACGACAAGGTGCGCCTGCAGCAGGAGATGATGGAGCTCTACAGGAAGGAGAAGATCAACCCGCTGTCGGGCTGTCTGCCGACGATCGTGCAGATTCCGGTCTTCTTCGCGCTCTACAAGGTGCTGTTCGTCACCATCGAGATGCGTCATCAGCCGGGCTTCTTCTGGGTCAAGGACCTGTCGGCCGCCGACCATCTGCTGGTCACCAACCTGTTCGGCCTCATTCCCTGGGATCCGCCCGGCTTCCTCGCCATCGGGGTCTGGCCGCTGCTCATGAGCCTGGCCATGTATGTGCAGATGCAGCTCAATCCCAGCGCCGGCGACCCGACGCAGCAGAAGGTGCTCAAGCTGATGCCCTTCATCTTCCTCTTCGTCATGGCGCGATTTCCTGCCGGCCTTGTCATCTACTGGACATGGAACACCCTGCTGTCGATCCTGCAGCAATGGGTGATCATGCGGCGGCACGGGGCTCCCATCGCCGCCAATGATTGAGGGGCGCGTGTGGGGAACAGCGACGACGAGGCAGGAAACGAGGCCGGCCGGCGCCTGTTTGCCGGCCCCTGCGACTTCATGTGCAGCGTCGTCCGGCTCGTCGACCTGCCCCCGCCGGCGGGCCCCCAGGTCGCCTTCGCCGGCCGTTCGAATGTTGGCAAGTCCTCGCTCGTCAACGCCCTCACCGGGCGCCAGACGCTCGCCCGCACCTCGAACACCCCGGGCCGCACGCAGGCAGTCAATTTCTTTGCGCTGGGCACGCCGCCGGCAAGGCTGACGCTCGTCGATCTGCCCGGCTATGGCTATGCGCGGGCGGCGAAGGACACGGTGCGAAGCTGGAACCGCCTCGTCAGGGACTATCTGCGCGGTCGAGCGGCGCTGCGCCGGGTGCTCCTCCTCGTCGACGCGCGGCACGGCGTGCGAGTGAGCGACGAGGAGATCATGGTGCTGCTCGACGAGGCGGCGGTGTCCTTCCAGATCGTGCTTACCAAGATCGACAAGATCTCCGCCACGGCCGCGCAGGCCATGCGCTCGGCCAGCGAAAGCATCGCGCGCCGGCATGTCGCCTGCCACCCCGCGGTGCCGGCGACGAGTGCGCGCAAGCGGCTCGGACTCGGCCCGCTGCGCGCGGACCTTGCCGCACTCGCGTCGTCATAAGCGATTGCGCGCGACGCGGCCTTTCGCATAGCTTGCCGGAAACCACCAGCCCAGGGAGGCAAGAAGGGTCACCCCATGTCCGCCGATCGCTCCATGCACACGCTGCACGACAAGGCGGCGATCCTGTCCGAGGCGCTGCCCTATATGCGCCGCTATGCGGGCAAGACCTTCGTCGTCAAATACGGCGGTCACGCCATGGGCGACGAGGCGATCCGGCGCCTGTTCGCCGAAGACGTCGTGCTCCTGCGGCAGGTCGGCATCCGCATCGTCGTGGTGCATGGTGGCGGGCCGCAGATCGCGGCCATGCTCGAGCGGCTCAAGATCAAGAGCGAGTTCGTCGATGGCCTGCGCGTCACCGACCGCGAGACCGTCGAGGTCGTCGAGATGGTCCTGTCGGGCAATATCAACAAGGGTCTCGTGGCCGCGATCAGCCGCGCCGGCGGGCTCGCCGTCGGCCTGTCCGGCAAGGATGGCGGCTTCGTTGCCGCGCGCCGCGTATCGCGCGCCAAGCGGGATCCCGACAGCCATATCGAGGAGGTGCTCGACCTCGGCTTCGTCGGAGAGCCCGAGTCGGTCGACGGCACCATCCTGCGCCGCTTCATCGACGCCGGCCTCGTTCCGGTGATCGCGCCGATCGCACCCGGCCGCGATGGCGAGACCTTCAACATCAACGCCGACACCATGGCCGGTGCCGTCGCCCGCGCCCTCGGCGCTGAACGCCTGCTGCTGCTGACCGATGTCGAGGGCATCCTCGACCGCGACGGCCGTCTCATACCCGAGCTCAGCGACCGCGATGCGCATGCGCTCATCGACGCCGGCGTGATCCACGGCGGTATGATCCCCAAGGTGCGGACCTGCCTTGATGCGGTGGAAAACGGTGTCGCCGCCGCGGTCATCATGAACGGGCGCGTCCCCCATGCGCCGCTGCTCGAGGTTTTCACCGAGCGCGGCGTCGGAACCCTGATCCGGGCGCCACGTGGGTGAGCCGCGCCGGCTCGCGCATTGGTGATTGGTCCGTGTGCCGCGATCGCCGCTAGACTTTAACCATGCGACAGATGCTCTGGGCCGTGATGATCCTTCTTGCGGCGCCCGCGCTGGCGGGCGGCCGACCGGTGGTGGTCGAGCTTTTCACGAGCCAGGGCTGCGGCGAATGCCCGCCGGCACAGGCGCTGCTCGAGGACCTCTCGGCGCGGGAGGATGTCCTGGCCCTCACCTGGGCGGTCGACTACTGGGATTTCATGGGCTGGCGCGATACCTTCGCGGCGCCGGGTCACGCGGCACGGCAGCGGGCCTATAATGATCGCTTCGGCGAGCCCGGCCTCTATACGCCCGAGATCGTGATCGACGGACGGCGCGAGGTGGTGGGGTCGCAGCGCGACGCGGTGCTGGCGGCGCTGGCCGATGCGGTCGCGGCCGAACGGCCCGATTTCCGGATCGACATGAGCGAGGAGGGCGAATTCTGCATCGCCTCGCTTGCCGCAAGCCGGATTCATCGTCCGCTCCAATTGCTCGCCATCTGGTACAAGTCCCGGGACCGGGTGACGGTCACCGGCGGCCGCAATGCCGGCCGCGCGCTCGGCTATCGCAATGTGGTGAAGGCAGCGCGGGTGATCGGGGTGTGGGATGGCGAGGAAATGCATGTCCGTTTTCCGCTCAGCCCCCCCGAGTCGAACGATGCCGATCATCTCGCCATCCTGCTCGAGGAGGGTAACGGCGGGCCGGTCCATGGGGTGGCGGTGATGGCACTTCACTCCTGAAGGGCGCCCGCGACGGCACGCTCTTTCCATTCTCTCCTGCACCTCCTCTATCTCCTGCTCCACCCGTCGTCGGCCGGACAGGGAGCCCGCTGGCATTCGGCGCCCGGTCCTGCTACAGAGGCGCAATGTTATAACATATGATGGACTCCCGGCGTGTCCGAGCCCTTCGCGCTTGCCCTTGTTTTCAGCCTGCTCGCCGCGGCCGTTGCGCTTGCCGGCCTGGTTGTCATCCGCCGCCGCCTCGCCTGGGGGCGCGCGAACGCGACCGTGTTCGCGGCGTTCGCCGCCGGCATCCTGATCACCGCCGCGCTTCTCCACCTCATCCCCGAGGCCATGACGCTGGCACCCCGCGAGGGTCCCCTCTTCCTTCTCGCCGGCTATCTGGCGATGCTCTTCCTCGGGCAGGTCATCGGCGACGCCGAGCACACGCCGCACGAGGAACGGCATGCGGTGGCCATCATTCCGCTCGTCGGCATCGGCTTTCACTCGCTGATCGACGGCGTCGCCTATGCGGTCGCCTTTTCGGTCGACCGGGCGACCGGCCTCATCACCACCCTCGGCCTGCTGCTGCACGAGTTTCCGGAAGCCATCATCGTCTATGTGCTCCTGCTGCGGGGCGGCTTTGCGCCGCGGCGGGCCTTTCTTCTCGCAGCGCTCGCCTCGGCGGCCACGACGCCTGCCGGCATGCTCGCCGCATGGCCCTTCATCGCCGCGCTCGCCGGCGCGCCGCTGGGCAGCCTGCTCGCCCTCGTCGCCGGAATCCTCGTCTATGTCGGCGCCTCCCACCTCGTGCCGCATGTCGAACACAATCCCGGTCCGGGGCGCAAGGCCGCCTTCGCGGCCGGCATCGGCCTTGCCGCCCTCGTCATCCTCCTGCACCGCATCGGCCAAATTGCCTATTGACAGGCGATATATATCTCGTCGATATATAACAAAACGGATCGAAGGCCCGACGGA
>JBHHTO010000014.1:0-21607 GCA_046753425.1 Rhodothalassiaceae bacterium
AGCAGCGCGACGACCAGCCCCGCCGGAATGAGCGGCAAGGAGAGGACGTCGGGAATATAGAGGTGGCGCAGGACGATCCCCGCTATGTCAAGGAGCGTGAGCGCAAGAACGAGCGACACGAGGGCGAGCGGGGATGGCCCCATGATGAGCACCACATGGATGGCGAGGCCCAGTCCTGCAAGCTCGAAGAAAAGGAGCTGGCGCGGGATCGGCGCACCGCATCTGCGGCAGCGACCGCGAAGCAGGAGAAAGGACAGGATCGGAACCAGGGAGAGGGCCCCGAGGCGCCTGCCACAGGAATTGCATCGCGAACGCCCGGTGACCGGCTGGCCTCGCGGCAGACGTGCGACCACGGTCGCAAAGAAGCTCGCCAGCACCGGCCCCGTAACGAGGACCAGCGCCACGAGCAAGCCGGCGTCAGTCATCTCAAGCGGCGGTCAACTCGTCGATGGCGGCCACCACATCCTTGAGATGGAACGGCTTCGACAGCACCCGGGCCTCCGCGGTCACCGGCTCATCGCCATGATTGAGCGCCACGGCGGCGAATCCGGTGATGAAGACGACCTTCATCCCCGGCGCCAGTATCGCGGCCCGTTTGGCCAGCGCAAGGCCGTCCATGCCCGGCATCACGATGTCGGTGAGAAGCAGGTCGAACTGTTCGCTGGCGATATGGGGCAGGGCTTCGGTCCCCGATCCGACGGCGACCACCTCGTGTCCAGCGCGTTCGAGCGATCGCGCAAGGAAGTTGCGCATTGCATCGTCATCCTCGGCGATCAGGATATGCCCCATCTTGTGCTGCCCTCCCCTTATCGCGGTTCGAACCGGTTTCCTGCCTGGCAGGGAGTCGTATACACTTAGTAAAGCCCGAGCAAAAGATTTCGAGGACCGTCGCCCTCATGCCGATCCCGAGCAGGCGCCGCCGCCCATCCTTCGATCTCCGCATGCCGGCCGGGCCGGCGGGGCCGCTCGTCTGCTCCTCGCCGCACAGCGGCCGCCATTATCCGGAAGCGTTCCGGCGCCTGTCGCGGCTCGACGAACGCAACCTCCGGCGCTCGGAGGACTGCCATGTCGATGCGCTTTTCGCCGCTGCTCCCGATGCCGGGGCGCCGCTGCTCGCCGCCCGATTTGCCCGCGCCTATCTCGATCTCAACCGTGCCGCCGACGAGCTCGATCCGCTGCTCTTTGCCGCGCCGCTGCCGCCCGGGGCGCGCCGCGACAGCGACCGCGTCGCCGCCGGCCTCGGCGTCGTCGCGCGGGTCGTCGCCTCCGGCATGCCGATCTATCCCGCGCCTCTGCCGCTGGCCGAGGCCGAGCGGCGGATCGCGGCAATCCATGTCCCCTATCATCGCACGCTCGCCCGCCTCCTCAGCGCCGCCCACAGACATTGGGGCTGGGCGCTGCTCGTCGACTGCCATTCGATGCCGTCGCGCGGAAATGGCGCACTCGACGGCGGCGACCTGCCGAGCGATGCCGATATCGTGCTCGGCGACTGTCATGGCCGCAGTTGTGCCCCCCTCGTCATGGAAGCGGCCGAGTCGGTACTCAGCGAGATGGGATACCAGGTGGCGCGCAATGTTCCCTATGCCGGCGGCTATTGCACCGCGCATTACGGGCGGCCGGCGCAGGGCATTCACGCCCTGCAGATCGAGATCAGTCGTGCGCTCTACATGGATGAGGTGACGCTCGCCCGGGGCCCCGCCTTTACCGCCATCGCCGCCGACATGGCGCGCTTCGTGCGGCGTCTGCAGGCCCTTGACCTCCGCCGTGACCGGGCGCTGGCCGCGGAATAGGAGCCGGCTCGGGCGCATGAAAAAAAGGGCCGTGCCTAAGCACGGCCCAAGTTCAGGGAGGAAACGCCCACGGAGGGCATGTGAAGCGGGGGGAAACCGCCTCACGCACGTAATTTAATACGTCGCGCTCCGATTTCAATGTGAATTCTTTCATAATGGGTTTAACAGTTCGTTACGCTTCCGCCTGCTGCGCGCCGTTGGCGCGCGCTCGCGGCGGACAGTCCGCCGCCGTGGCATAGATGGCCAGCGTCAGCGCCAGCACAAGTCCGAGGAAGCCGAAGACGCCCTGGTACGACACGACCGGCAGGTCCGCCGCTGTGCCGCCGGCGATCCAGTGCGCGATCGCCCCGCTCAGCGGTTGCAGCACGCCCACACCCCCCATGACCGCCATATTGGCAAGGGTCATGCCGCGCCCGATCGCATGCTCGGGGTAGAGCGCCCGTGCATGCGCCACGGCGACGGTGAAGGCGCCATTGTTGATGCTGACGAGCACGAGCAGGGCCGGCAGCACCCAGAGCGGTGGCCTGCCGATGATTGCCAGTGCAAGAAGCGCGGCCACCGGCATGGCCGCACCCGGAAGAACGATCCATTTGCGGGTATTGAGGCGGCGGTCGAGCGGTCCGTAGAGGAGCGGCCCAACCACGAGTCCGGCCGCCATCAGAAACAGGATATTGCCACGCGCCACGGGATCGAGGCCGTAGACATCAGCGAGATAGGGGCCGCCCCACAGGGCCACGATGCTGGCGATCGTGCCATATCCGGTGAACAGCAGCGGCAGGATCCGCCACAGGCGACGATCGCGGGCGAGCGTGATGACACCGGAGATGCCGGCGGCAAGGCTCTCCCGCCGTGGTGCGGCAAGAAAATGCGGGCCGATTCGCTCGGGAACGGCGCGCCACAGCAGGAGCGCGAGGCCGGCGGCAAGGACGGCGACGAAAAGGAGGGTTCCGCGCCAGCCGAACCATTCGGCGGCAAGAGCGAGCGGAGTCGTCGCCAGCAGTACACCGAGATTGCCGACGGCGAGCTGCACCGCGGTCAGTCCGGCAAAGCGCTCCTGCTCGAACCCGCGCGCGAAGATGACGAGCGGCCCCATCAACAGGGGCGCACAGCCAATTCCCATGAGTGCCCGTGCCCACATCAGGCCGCGGGCTGTATCGGCAAGGGCGAAGGCGAGCACCGCGAGGGCATTGACGACCATCATCGCCGCCATCACCCGCCGTGGCCCGAATCGGTCAAATGCTATGCCGAGCGGCAGTTGTGCGGCGGCAAAGGCGATGAAGAAGGCACCGGCGAGCGCGCCCAGCTCCTGCGACCCGATTGCGAGCTCCTGCGCCATTTCCGGCGCCAGCACGGCGACCGCATTGCGCAGGAATTGCGAAAGCATGTAGGCGGGACCGACGATGGCAAACAGGCGCAGCAGCATGAGCGATTTCCGGAAGTGATCACGCCCGCGGAACTTGCCAGCATTTGCCTTCGTCCGCCATCTCCCATAGATGATGAGGCTGGCCCGGCGGGGAGCCCGGCTGCGCTTTCCCCCTTTCATCGGATGACGCTCGCCCGTGATTGAATTCCTGTTTTCCCGCTCCGCGTTCGATGCGCTCTATCTGCCGGCCGTGCTCGCCGCGGCGCTGGTGCTGTGGGCCCCCGTCGAACGCAAGCCGCACCCGGTCGGGCTGGCGCTCGTGATCGCCTATCTCATTGGCTACCTGCTGGTCCGTCCGCTGCCGGTCTTCCCCCCCATCGGCGCCATCGGCTGGCTGCCCTACGCCCTCCTCGCGGGGCTTGTGACCGGGCTTCTCGCCGACCGGCCGCGCACGCGGCTGATGGCGACGATCGCCTTTGTGCTGCTGCTGCCACCGCTGATTACCCTCGCGGTCAGCTCAGAGACCTACATGCCCTTCCTGCAGGGGCCGGGCTGGCTCAATCATCTGATCCTTGCAGCCGGCGGCATCCTCGTCTTCGCCCGGCTCGCCGAGCGTGGCAGCGACGCCGCCGCGCCCCGCATGCTGTTCTTCGCAAGCGCCGGGCTTGCGGTTCTGGCAGCGCTCTATGGCGGCCGGCTCGCTCTCCATGCAATGGGCCTTGTGGCGGTCATTCCCGGTGCCGGTCTGGCGGCGTGGAAATCGCGCCTCCCCTGGCCTCGCTCGGCCAGCCAGGCGGCGGCCGCGATCTATTTCGCGCTTCTTGTGACGCTCGTCTTTACCCGCGAACCGCTGGCCTTTCCCGCCGGTCTCACGCTCCTGCCCTTCTTCACGCCGCGGCTTGCCGAACGGCTTGTCCCGAAGGGAGGCGCGCACGCGCTGGCGCTCGAGATCGCTCTCTCGCTTGCCGCCATCGGTGCCGCCGTCTGGATCTATTACCACGGGGCCTAGAGACGCCACCTTGCCTTTTGCCGCGACCCGCCTATAGTCCGCGCCCGCTTCCCTGTCGCGAGTCGCCGCATTCATGTCCCTGCGCAATATCGCCATCATCGCCCATGTCGATCACGGCAAGACGACGCTCGTCGACCAGATGTTCCGTCAGTCGGGCGCCGTGCGCGACAATCAGCGGGTCGCCGAGCGGGCCATGGATTCGAACGCGCTCGAGCGTGAACGCGGCATCACCATCCTCGCCAAGTGCACGGCGGTGACCTGGAAGGATGTGCGCATCAACATCGTCGACACGCCGGGGCACGCCGATTTCGGCGGCGAGGTCGAGCGCATTCTCTCGATGGTCGACGGCGCGCTGCTCCTTGTCGACGCCGCCGAAGGGCCGATGCCGCAGACCAAGTTCGTGCTTTCGAAAGCGCTCGCACTCGGGCTCCGGCCGATCGTGGTCATCAACAAGGCGGACCGGCCCGACGCGCGGCCCGAGGCGGTGCACGAGGAGGTCTTCGACCTCTTCGCGCTGCTCGACGCAGATGAGGAACAGCTCGACTTCCCGGTCCTTTATGCCTCGGGCCGCGACGGCTGGGCGGTCGCGGATCTTGCCGGCGAACACCGCGACCTTGCGCCCCTGTTCAACACCATTCTGGACCATGTCCCGCTGCCCGCTCCGGTGCGCGAGAATGCGGCCGGGAGACCCTTTGCCATGCTGGCGAGCCTGCTCGAGCGCGACCAGTTTCTCGGCCGCGTGCTCACCGGCCGCATCGAGCAGGGCACGGTGCGTCTCGGCATGACCATCCGCGCCCTTGATCGCGAGGGAAAGGTTGTCGAGGAGGGGCGGGTCAACAAGCTGCTCAGCTTCCGCGGGCTCGAACGCGTCCCCGTCGAGGCGGCGTCGGCCGGCGACATCGTGGCCATCGCCGGGCTCGCCAGGGCGACCGTCGCGCATACCCTCGCCGATCCCGCGCTCGAGTCGCCTTTGCCGGCGATCCCCATCGACCCGCCGACGCTGGCGATGACCTTTTCGGTCAATGACAGCCCGCTTGCGGGCCATGACGGCGACAAGGTGACCGGGCGCATGATCGGCGAACGGCTCCATCGCGAGGCCGAGGGAAATGTCGCCATCTCGGTGCGGCCCGCCCCCGGGCGCGATGCCTTCGAGGTCGCCGGCCGCGGCGAGCTGCAGCTCGGGGTGCTGATCGAGACCATGCGCCGCGAGGGCTATGAGCTCTCGGTCTCGCGACCGCGTGTCCTGTTTCGCAGCGATCCCGAAAGCGGTGCGCGCCTCGAGCCGATCGAGACCGTGATCATCGATGTCGACGAGGCGCATCAGGGGGTCGTCGTCGAGAAGATGGCGGCGCGCAAGGGCGAGCTCGTCGAACTGCGCCCCTCGGGCGGCGGCAAGGTGCGGCTTACCTTCTCCGCCCCCTCGCGCGGGCTCATCGGCTATCATGGCGAATTCCTTACCGACACCCGCGGCAGCGGGGTCATGAACCGCCTGTTCGACCATTACGGCCCCGATCGCGGTCCGATTCCGGCGCGCCGCAACGGTGTCCTCGTGTCCACCGAGAGCGGCCGCGCGGTGGCCTATGCGCTGTGGAATCTCGAGGAGCGCGGGGCGATCATGATCGCGCCCGGCGACCCGGTCTATCCGGGCATGATCATCGGCGAGCACAGCCGCGCGCAGGATCTTGAGGTCAATCCGCTGAAGGCGAAGAAGCTGACCAATATTCGCGCCGCCGGAAAGGACGAGAATGTCGTCCTCACGCCGCCCAAGCGGCTGAGCCTCGAGGAGGCGCTCGCCTATATCGCCGAGGACGAGCTCGTCGAGGTGACGCCCGGGGCGATCCGTCTGCGCAAGCGCCATCTCGACCCGCACGAACGCCGGCGCCAGGCGCGAAAGGGCGCGGGCGCGCTCTCCTGAAGCCGCGCCCGGCCAGGTCCGGGACCTTGGAAAACCCGGTCAGAGAAAGCGCGCCGGTGCGTAGGTCGCGGCGCTCACGCCATGCGCGGCAAGATCGTCGGGCAGCGGCCGGCCGAGAACGGTCGCCGCAGTGAGCCGGGCCATCGCCGGTGCGGTCTGGATTCCGTAGCCGCCCTGCCCCGCACACCAGAAGAAGCCCGGCGCCCGCGGGTCGGGACCAACGACCGGGATGCGGTCGGGGGCGAAGGTCCTGAGACCCGCCCAGCGATTGACGATCCGCTCCACCCGGAGCGTCGTTGCTTTCTCGATGCGATCGAGCGCCCGCGCAACATCGATCTCCTCGGGCCGGGCGTCGCAGGGCGGCGACGGCGTCTCGTCCGCCGGCGAGGCCAGGATGTGCCCGCTTTCCGGCTTGAAATAGAAGCGTTCGTGAAAATCGAGCGCGAGCGGCCATTCTGCATCGACGGCCAGATCCCGGGGCTCGAAGACGACGATCGTCCGTCGCAGTGGCATGAAGCCGAAGGGCGCGAGTCCGGCCAGTGCCGCGAGCGCGTCGACCCAGGCGCCAGCGGCATTGATCACCGCGTCGGCCATGATCGTGCCGGCGGTGGTGGTGACCCGCCAGCCGCCTGACAGGCGCGCCAGTGCCGTGACGCGCGCATCGGTGATCGGGCGACCGCCCTGGCGGCGAAAGGCACGCAAATAGCCCTGGTGGATGGCCGCAACATCGAGATCCCGGCATTCCGGATCGTCGATGGCCCCCGCCACCATCTCCCGACGCAGCATCGGCAGCCGCGAGAGCAGTTCCTCCTGCTCGACGAGGCGGATGCCGGAGAGGCAGGCCGCAAGCCCGGACGCCCGTTTCTCCGCCAGCTCCCGATCGACGGCAGCAAAAAGATGCAGACAGCCGCGCGGCGTGATCAGCGGGACATCGGAAAAACCGGCCGGCGGATGCTCGAGGAAGGCTTTCGAGGCGCTCGTCAGCGGACGGATGGCGGGGCCGCCATAGCTCTCGGCATAAAAGGCCGCGGAACGGCCGGTGGTGTGGTAGCCGGGCTGCGACTCGCCTTCGACGAGGACGACCTCCGCTCGGCCCGCAAGCTCGGCCGCCGCCGAGGCACCGGCGATGCCGGCACCGATCACGAGAATGTCCGTCCGTCGGGGCAGGTCGGCGATTGGCATGTGCATTCCGATGTGCAAAAGGAAGCGGAACGGGAAAGGAACCGGCAGGATGCATAACCCGACACAACGGCAAACGAAAGGGGTGCTTACGCCCGAACGGATCGCCGAATTCGCGGCCTTTGCGCGCCGTCTCGCGGACGCTGCGGCGAGCGAGACGCTGCCCCGCTTCCGCGCCCCGATGGCGGTCGAGAACAAGGACGGGGAAAGCGGCTTCGATCCCGTCACCGAGGCCGACCGGGCGGCCGAACGGGTGATGCGCGAACTGATCGAGGCAACCTATCCCGAACACGGCATCCTCGGCGAGGAATTCGGCGAGAAGCCGTCACAATGCGGCTTTTGCTGGGTTCTCGATCCTGTCGACGGGACGCGCGCCTTCATCGCCGGTCTGCCGACCTGGGGCACGCTCATTGCATTGAACGACGGCAGCCGGCCGGTCATCGGACTGGTCGCCCAGCCCTATATCGGCGAGATCTTTCTCGGCATCACTGCCGGCGAGGTGCGACAGGCGACGCTCAACGGTCGCCCCATCCGGACGCGCCCCTGCGCCCGCCTCGGCGAGGCCATCCTGTCGACCACGGGCATCGCCTGGTTCACGCCCGCGGAGCGGGCCGCCTATCTCGCCCTCGAGGCGGAGACGCGCCTCGTGCGCTACGGTTTCGACTGCTACGCCTATGCAGTGCTCGCCGCCGGGCACATCGACATTGTGGCCGAGGCCGGCCTCCAGCCCCATGACGTGCAGGCCCTCATCCCGCTCGTCGAAGGAGCGGGTGGCATCGTCAGCGACTGGCAGGGCGGCGAGGCACAGCATGGCGGCTGCATCCTCGCCGCGGGCGACGCGCGTGTCCATGCCGGCGCCCTCGCGCTGCTCGCTGCCGCCGACTGATACCGCACATTAACCCTCTCCCTGCCACACTCCTCAGCGCCCCGAGGCGGGCGGCAGGAGACGATGGATATGTACGCACAGGCGCGCGAGTGCCCGGGAGACCTAGGCATCACCTGGCGGCGGGCGGGTCCCGGGACCTGGCGCCCGCTCCTGCCGTTCCTCATCGTCGTCGCTTTCTATTTCGTGGCGGTCGGCATCCTGGCCGGCGCCAGCGGGCTCGATTACCTCTTCCGGCCCGCGCTTTATCTCGACATCATGGGTACCAGCGCCATTCTCGGCGTGCCGCCCTGGTTCCTCATCTATTTCGGCCATATGACCCTCATCGCGCGTGAGCGGCACCCGCTCCGCCGCATCGGCGACAATCTTCGCGCCACCCTGCTGTCGCCGCCGGAGCTCCTTGCCGTGATTGCCCTGATGATGGCGATCGCGCTGCTCTTCTCGGCTTTCACCGCGTTCAAGCTCATGCTGCCGCACCTGCATCCCTTCGCGCTCGATCCGCTGCTTGCCCGGATCGACCGCGCCATCCATTTCGGGATCGACCCCTGGCGCCTTACGCACGCGCTCATTCCCGGCGCCCGCGGGTCGTTAATCGTCAATGTCCTCTACAATGCGTGGCTGTTCGTGGTCTGGATCTTCCTTTTCGTCCACATCTTCTGGCTGACGGGGGCGCGGCAACGCGCGCGCTATCTGCTCGCCTTCGCGCTGTGCTGGATCCTCGTCGGCTCGCTGGCCGCCCTCCTTCTCTCCTCCGCCGGCCCCGCCTATTATGACCGCATCGTCGCCGGCGGAGATCTGTTCGCACCGCTGATGGAGCGGCTCGCCGCCCAGGATGCGCTGCTGCGCGATACGGGATCGGGCCAGTTGTGGGCGCTTTCGACCCAGGAGATGCTGTGGCGCTATTACACGGGCGACACCACCGGCCTCGGGGCCGGGATTTCAGCGATGCCCAGCATGCATGTGACGATCGCGGTGCTGATGGCGCTCAGCGCGCGGCAGATCGCGCGGCCGCTCGGCTGGCTCTTCACCCTCTATGCGCTCGCCATTCTCGCCGGCTCGGTGCACCTCGGCTGGCACTATGCGATCGACGGCTATGCCGGTGCGGCGCTCGCCGCCCTCATCTGGTGGCTCGCCGGTCGCCTTCTCGCTCAGCCCCGGGAGAGCGACTCGCGGAACTCGTCAAACGCAGCCCAGAACCGGTCCCGATAAGGATCGCTTTCGTGCAGGATGTCGTGGCGTGCGCCTTCGATCACGACGCACTTGCCATGCGGCAGGCGCGCCGCGACCTCCTCCGCGGCGCGATTGTCCACCACCCGGTCGGCGCCCGCGAGAACGAGGAGGAGCGGCGTCGTGACTACCTCCGCATAACCCGGCGCGGCGATCCCGGCCATCGAGCGAAAGGCGGCATCGAGCCAGCCCCAGGTGACGCCGCCCAGGCGCAGTTCCGGATGCTCCGCAAGAATCCGGTCCTCGTCGGCGAATCGCTCGCGATCCGAGGTGAGAAGGTCGCGCAGCATTTCGCGTGCTTGCCCGCCGCGCCAGTCGCTCTGGCCGAGGGCATAGCGGGTGCCGAGGCCAAGCCGCACCGCAAGGCGGGCAAGACGCGGCACCAGCATCCGTGGCAATCCCTCGAGCCGAAGCCCGAACATCGGCGCCGTCAGCACCGCCGCCTCTACGGCACGGGGCCGCTCGTGAAGCACGCGAAAAGCCACATGCGCACCCATCGAATGGGCAAGCAGAATATGGGGACGCGGCATCCTGCTATCGGACGCATAGGCGAAGAACCGCGCCACATCGTCGATCATGGCGGAAAAATCGCTGGCATGGTGCTTCATCGGATTGGCGAGCGGTCGCGGCGACAGGCCGTGTCCGCGCATCTCGAGCACGGCGACCGCAAGGCCGCGATCAAGAAGATCGGCCGCGGTCTCGAAATGGCGCTCGACATATTCCGTACGGCCGGGCACGACGAGCACGCTGCCGCATCCCGGCGTTGCTTCCGGCTGCCAACTGACCACGCGCAGGCGCAGGCCATCGCCGGTGGGAAGCGAGTCCCGAACCGCTCCCGGCGGTGCGGTACGGCGGCGCAGTGCCCCGGCACGCGACGCCGAGCGTTGTGATGCGATCTCGTTCATTGGAGTTTTATTCAATTCTTTCCATGTGTTGGGGCCTTTTCTTGCCTTCTGTTTGTTAACCTATTCTCAATATCTAGAGCGCATGCTCCTCGCATCGGTACTCGGAAAAGCGGGAGTCAACTCTCATGTTCAAACTGATTCGGAAGCTGCGCAAGGACCAGAAAGGCGCGACGGCGATCGAATACGGCCTTATCGCGGCCCTCATCGCTGTGGCGGCCATTGGTGCCATGACAGCGCTCGGTGGCAGCCTGCAGCAGATCTTTACGACTGCCAGCTCGCAGCTTAACACGGCCAACACCGCGGCCCAGTCGGGCGCCGGCTCGGGCGCCGGCACCACGCCGTAACCAGTCCACGCGTTTGCGTACGTCTGAAACCCCCGTCCCAGGACGGGGGTTTTTCCTTGTTGCGCACCCTCAACGCCCCAGCGCGCGGCGGCGACACAGGGATTGTGCGCGCCCGGCCATGGGTCCGGGGGCAAGCAACCGCCAGCGCGATCGCGTGTCCCCACAACAGGCGAAACCGGTGTCTTCTTGAAAAAAAGAGGCCGGGTCGCAATGCCACCCGGCCCGAGTCACGACAGCGAGGATATGCGACCTCTCTCACGAGAAGGCGCACGTGGCCGCATGCATCACGCCTGACGGCTGATGCATGCGTCTAGGATCATTGTCCCCGAATCGGGGATGAAGATCAAGGGCGACACAAGCTTGTGCAATTCCGTCGCTTTTTCGCGCGCCCCTTATGCTTGAGGCGTGCGCTTCGCGCCGTCGCCGGTCAGCGGTTGATGAGCTGATCGGAGATCTGACAGGCCGCCGGGCCCAGCAGGACGACGAACAGCGTCGGCAGGATGAACATGATGAGCGGCACGGTCATCGTCGCCGGCAAGCGCGCCGCTTTTTCCTCCGCCTTCATCATCCGTTCGTTGCGATACTCGGCCGACAGCACGCGCAGGGCGGTGGCGAGCGGCGTCCCGTAGCGCTCGGTCTGCACGAGGGTGGTGACGACGCCGCGAACCGCCGGCAACGGCACGCGGTCGGCCAGATTGTTGAGCGCCTGCCGGCGATCGGGGAGAAAGCCGAGCTCGACCGCGGTGAGGCCGAATTCGTCGGCAAGCTCGGGGGCGCTCTTCGCCATCTCGTGCGTCACGCGGTTGAGCGCGGTATCGAGCGTGAGACCGGCCTCGGCGCAGATCACCATGAGGTCGAGCGCATCGGGCAGCGCCTTGCGGATCGCGTCCTGACGCTTCTGCGCCGCATTTTTGATCAGCAGGTCGGGAGCGAGAAAGGCGACGAGGACGGAGCCGATCGGGACGAGAAAGGCCATCATCGGATCGCCGGCAAACATGCCGAAACCATAGACCATGACCATCGAGGCGATGGCGATGATGGCGGGCAGCACCATCTTGAAGAAGAAATAGACGACCACCGCGTCCTTGTGGCGCCAGCCGGCCTGCATCAGCTTGCCGGATATCTTCTTCGTCTGCTCGCTTTGCAGCAGCTTCAGCTTCGACACGACATGGCGCATGAAGTCGACGCCCTGCTTGCTCTTGACCGGGCTCTTGCGCCGCCTCTGCGTCATCAGCCCTGCCTTGAGCGCCTCGCGGCGGCGGTTGAGATCCTTGAGACGGCCACGCATGGGATCGCGTGCCAGCGCCGCCTGCCAGATGGCGACGATCGCCACGAAGGCCGTGATGCCGGCGGCAATCGTCGCAAGATCGATGGCCGTGAGGCCGAATGGAAGCAGCTCGGTCATATCTCGAAATTGATCATTTTCTTGATGATGAGGCCGCCAAGGCCCATCCAGATGAGCGCCCCGACGAGCGCGGTCTCGGCCCGCGGGTCGGTGAAGAAGGCGCTCATATAGTCGGGATTCATGGCGTAGATGATGCCGAACATGACGAAGGGCAGGACGCCGATGATGAGCGCGCTCGCCCGGCCCTCCGAGGAGAGGGCGCGGATCTTGAGCTTCATCTGCTGGCGCTGCCGCAGGATGTTCGACAGATTGGCAAGCGTCTCGGCGAGATTGCCGCCGGTCTCGCGCTGGATCGCGAGCGAGATGACGAAGAACTTGAAATCCGGGACGTCGAGACGTTCGGCTGCCCGCCACAAGGCCTCGTCAAGCGTCTTGCCGAGACGGACCTGATCCGAGATGTTGCGGAATTCCGCACCGACCGGATCGTCGATCTCGGCACCGACGATCACCATCGTCTCGTTTACGGGGAGACCCGACTTGAGCCCGCGCACGATGAGATCGATGGCATCGGGGAAGCGGGTGAGAAAGGCCGTCCGCCGCTTCTTGATCAGCCGCGAGATGTACATGTGCGGCAGCGCAAACCCACCCGCGACGCCGCCAACGAGGGCCAGCCCCCAGGGGGCGCCGGCGCCAAGGGCGAGAAAGAGCGCGACCAGCACGCCGACTCCGGCACTGATCGCGACATAGCGCCCGATCGCTATGTCCCTGCCGGTCTCTTGCAGGCGCTTGCGAAAGATGTCACGGCGCGGCACCAGCGACCCGAGAAAGGCCTCGACGGCGGACTTCTCGCGATGCTCGCCGACGCGGATGCTGCGCGGCTCGCCGGGCCCGCTTCCGGGCGCGTAGCGGGCGCGGAAATCCTGCAGCCGGCGCCGCACCGCCTTGTCGGAGCCACCGACGAAACTCACCGCCGCCCCGATCGCCCCGAAGAGCAGCAGGGTGAGCAGAAACACGCCCGCAATGACAACCGTTTCGTTCATCGTCAGCTCATCACCTGCATCAGGGTGCGGCCGAGGCCGAAATATTCCGCCCGCGGCATGAAATGCGGCCGCACGCCGGCCGAGACCCAGTCGCCGACGAGCTTGCCCGACTCGTCCTGCCCCTTCCATTCGAAGCGGAAGAGGTCCTGCGTGGTGATGACTTCGCCCTCCATGCCGACGACCTCGGTGACATAGACGGTCCGCCGGCCGCCGTCGCGCATGCGGCTCACCTGCACGATCAGGTCAAGGGCGCCAGCGATCTGTTCGCGAATCGCCTTCGGTGGCAGGTTGAGCCCGGCCATGTTGACCATGTTCTCAAGCCGGGTCAGCGCCTCACGCGGCCGGTTGGCGTGGATCGTGCCCATCGATCCGTCATGGCCGGTGTTCATGGCCTGCAGCATGTCGATCGCCTCGCCACCGCGCACCTCGCCGAGGATGATGCGGTCGGGCCGCATGCGCAGCGCGTTCTTCACCAGATCACGCATGGTGATCTCGCCCTTGCCCTCGAGATTGGGCGGCCGTGTCTCGAGGCGCACGACATGCGGCTGCTGAAGCTGCAGCTCGGCGGCGTCCTCGATGGTGACGATGCGCTCGCCGCGGTCGATGAGGCGTGAGATGGCGTTGAGCATGGTCGTCTTGCCCGAGCCCGTGCCGCCGGAGATCAGGATATTGAGCCGACAGGCACCGGCGATCTTGAGAAGCTGCGCCACCCGTGGCGACAGGCTTCCGAACGTGATCATCTTGTCGAGCGTGATCTTCTTCTTGGAGAATTTGCGGATCGAGATCGAGGCGCCATCGATGGCGAGCGGCGGAATGATGACATTGACGCGGCTGCCGTCGAGCAGACGTGCATCGCAGATCGGCGAGGTCTCGTCGACACGGCGGCCAACCGCATTGACGATACGCTGCGCGATATTGAGGAGGTGGCGATCGTCGCGGAAACGGACATCGGTGAGCTCGAGCTTGCCCCCGCGCTCGATATAGACCTGGTTCGGCCCGTTCACCATGATGTCGCTGACCGTGTCATCTGCGAGCAGCGGCTCGAGCGGGCCGAGCCCGAGCATGTCGTTGAGCAGCAGGGTGACGAGGTCCCGCTGCTCCTTAAGATTGAGGTGGATTTTCTCCTGCACGAGCAGCTCGCCGACGACGTCACCGACCTGATCGGCAAGCTCGGTCCGCGGCAGCTCACTTGCCGCCTGCGGATCAATATGCTCCATCAACAGCGGCTGGATCCGCTCCTTGGCGTCGAAGACGCTGTCTGTGCTCGGATTGGCGGGCTCCGCGATGAGCGGATCCTCTTCGACTCCGACCGATTCGATGAGATCATTGAGCAGATAGGTGGCAAGATCGCACACCTCCGCGTCGCTGATCTCGATCTTCTGCTCCCCGGCGGCCTCGCGCACGAATTCCTCGACATGAACCGCGAGATCGTCGCGCTGGCTCATGCGCACTTCTTCGGGGGTGAAGTGGCGCTTGATCTCGCTCTCGAGAAAATCCGCAAGCCGGTCCACCGGGGAATCGGCCGGCGCCGGCGGCTGTTCCGCAGGACGTTCCGCTTCGAGCAGGTCGGCGGCGGCGTCTCCCTGTGCCGCCGTCGCGAGGCGCTCCGTCTCCGCGGCGGTCTCCTCGCGTGGGCCGGTTTCCCTCGCCCGCCCGAATCCGCCCGCGGCGCGCTGGCGCGGAGCAACCTTGCGTGCGAAGGGATTGTTCCTCATGAGCCCTTACGAAACAGCTTCTTCAAGAGCGAGCCGCCCGAGCCTTCGCTGTCCTCGCCCGCGAGGGCGGCCGCAAGCGCCCGCAGCTCCCTGACCGGTTTCGCGCCCGGCACGGCCTGGGGCAGCGGGCGCCCCTTCTTCGCCGCAAGAAGGGCCGACTTTCGGTCCAGCGGTATGCGAAAATCGATGTCCCGCTCGATCGAGGCCGCAAAGTCCTTTTCGCTCACCTCCTGCTGCGCCGGCGGCGGCACCCGGTTGACGACAAGGTGGACGCGCGCCGACGGTGCCTTGTCCTTGACGAAGGCGAGCAGGCGGATGGTGTCGCGCGTTGCGGCGAGCGTGAGCTCGGTGACGGCAATGACGTCATTGACCGACTCGAGCAGCCCCGGATAGCTGTTCGCCATGCTGCGCGGCAGGTCGACGACGAGGCGGTCGAAGCTGTCGGCCAGCGTGTCATGCAGATGCACGAGCGCCCCCGGATCGGGCGCGATCGGATCGCCGAGCGGCGCCTCGGCACCGAGCACGGACAGATGGTCCGTCACCTTCAGCGTGGCGCGCTCGATGAACAGGGAATCCACGCGATTCGGGTTCTCCAGGGCGTCACACAGGCCCCGCCCCGGCTCAAGGTCGAAGGTCAATGCCGCGGTGCCGAACTGGATGTCGAGATCGAGCAGCGCCACCCGGGCCTTGTTCTCCTCGGCAAGAATCCAACTCAGCCCGGACGCGATGGTGCTCGCCCCGACACCACCGCGAGTGCCGATGATGGCGATGCTTTGCGTTTCGCCAGCCTCGGGCTCGGGCGCCGCCTCCGGCTGCTCCGTCATCGCCGACAGGGCAAGCAGGGTCGACTCGCGAAGCTGCGTCGCGTCGAGCGGTTTCAGCAGATAGTCATGAATCCCCGAAGCGAGGAGATCGCGGTACAGACGCACGTCGTTCGTCGAGCCGAGCGCGAGAACCACCGTTCCCGGTTCGCAGACATCCGCAAGGGCGTTGATGTCGCTGAGCGGCTCCTCCGATTCGGCAAGATCGACGATGAGAAACTCGGGCGAGCGCATGACCGACAGCGAGCGCACCGCATTGGCAATGCCGCCCTTGTGGATGCGCTCGGCGCGCCAGCCCTGCTCGCGCGCTACCACCTCAAGAAGCTCAGCCGTCTCGGTATCGCAGATATAGGCCCCGAAGGGCTCGCGTTCCTCACTCGCCTGCTTTGCGACTGCCGTTGCACCGGCCATGTCAAGCCTCCTGACTAGAATCCGCCGCCGCCACTGCCGCCCGAGCCGCCGAAGCTCGAGGTGCCGCTGTCGGTATTCTGGGGTGCGACGATGGCGGGCTTGTCCGCGCGCCAGAGCTCGATGCCCTGCGTTGCCTTCTCGGTGTTCGCTGCCGCACCGCCGCGACCGGTGACGAGGTCGCGCGGGTCCGCCACCATCTGGCCGAGATTGATGACATTGGCGCAGCCGAACTGCGGCGACGGCGCATTCATGTAGTTGCGGGTCGCATGCATGATCGTGTTCGGGCACTGCGGCGGTGTCACCACATAGCGGTCGACGACAAGAATGGCGCCGCCGTCCTGCGGAACCTCGGCGAGGGTCGCCGGCGGGGCCGCAAGGACGAGCCCGTGATCGAGCAGCAGATCGGCAACGGCTTGGGCCGCGGTGTCGGGATAGTCGGGGGCGGCAAGGATGGAGATCGTGTCGCCGTAGCCGGCCTCGACGTCGGCGAGGAAGCGCTCGAGTCCGGCCCGCCCGGCATCGCCAAGCTCGGCCGATGCGGGAAGCCTGTGGCTCAGGCGCACGAGGTGGATTTCGTTGCGGGCAACCTTCGAGGCACCGTCATAGCGCGCCGCCTGGGTGCAGGCGGAGGCCGCCAGCGCGACGAGCGCCGCCATCGCCAGTTTCCACCCCCTGTGGATCTGTCCTGACATGACCCGTCCTTTCTATTTGAGCCGGAAGCCGGCGCGGCCGACCAGTGTCGGGCCCTCGCGCCCGGCTCCGGGCGCCTCAAGCGTCCGTGGTGCATAGGTGATGGTGCGGTTGCGCAGATAGCGGTCGAGATCGCTCGGCGCGGTCTCGCCATCGGTGGGCGCCACGATGCGCCGCGCGTCGACCGGTCGCACGATATAGGGTGTGGTCACCACCACGAGCTCGGTCTCGTTGTTGCGAAAGGCGTCGGAGCGGAACAGCGCGCCAATTATGGGCAGATCGCCAAGGATGGGCAGCTTGCGCACATCCTGGCCAAGTTCGTTCTGCAACAGCCCGGCGATGGCAAAGCTCTGGCCGCTACCGATCTCCACGGTGGTCTCGACGCGACGGGTCGAGAGCGAGGGCACCGAGATACCCTGCACCTGCACCGATCCGACACTGCTGAGCTGGCTCACCTCGGGGGCGACGCGCAGGCTGATCTTGTCGGCGCTCTCGACGATCGGCGTGAAGGCGAGGCGGACACCGAACTCCTTGAACTGGATTCCGATCTGCCCGACATCCTGGGGAACCGGAACCGGGAATTCGCCGCCTGCGAGGAAGGTCGCCGTCTGCCCCGAGACCGCGGTGAGATTGGGCTCGGCAAGGACCGAGACGAGGCCCTCGGTCTCGAGTGCGTCGAGCACCGCATTGAGCGACACATTGCTCGTCGTGCCGTTGAACAGGATGCTGTCGGCATCGGGCGCACGGATGAACTCGTTGATCGGCAGCCCGGTCACAGGATCGAGGACTTGCTGGACCACGTCACGACCGGTGAAAAGCCCGATGCTGGCGTCGCCGATATCGAACAGCGACTCCCAGTTGACCCCGAGCTGCTTCAGGGTCGAGCGGCTGACCTCGGCAAACTTGACGCGCAGATTGACCTGGGTCGGCTGCACGACACGCACATGGTTGACGATCTCGACGCCGAGCACGCTCTTGGCATAGCGCTCGGCAGCCTCGGCCATCCCCGCCGTCGGGGCGACGCCGTTGAGAAGCGCCATGCCATTGACGAGTTGCACCTTGATCCGCGCCTGCGGCAGCAACTGTTCGTAAAGCTCGGTGAGCTGCGACAGATTGCTGGTGACCACCAGCTTGGCGCTGTAGACGGGCCGGTCATTGGCGCCGATGGCGTAAAGCGTCGTCTCGCCCGGCGCGACGCCGAAGACATAGATCAGACGCGGCGACTTCACCTGCACGTCGGCGATCGCCGGATTGGCAATGAAGATGTCACTCGCCGGCGCATCGAGACGCAGCAGCACGCCCTTGCTGACCTCGAGCGTCAGCGATTCGCCATTGGTGTGCAGGGTCTCGGTCGCCGCGCGCGACGGGGCCGTGCCGAAGCTCATGACGAGAGCCAGCGCAAGGCAGGCGACGATGGTGCGAATCGCGTTCATCGGTCTCAATCCTTCGGCAATTCGAGCACGGAGACGTCCTTGCCCCGGCTGAGCGTGACGGTGGCCTTGGCGCCGGGCTTGTCGACCGGGGGCAGGACCGCGCTGACATCGGCGTCCCAGGTCGCCGTGGCGGCCGGTGCCGGCTCGGCTCCCGTCTCAAGGCTGCGGAGTGCGAGGCTCAGCGTACCGAGGCTTTGCGCCAGCGCGATCTTCTCGGCGGTCTTCGGTGTCGCTTCGAGGGTGACCGTCTTGCCAACCTTGGGAGACGGATCGCCGTCGCCTCCACTGCCCGGCGCCGTACGCGTGTCGACCGCAAGGACCCGCAGATCGCGTACCACGGTCTCGCTCGCCAGTCGCTTCTTGCGGCTCGCGTCCTCGACCTCGTGATTGACGATGAGATCGACCCGGTCGCCGGGAAAGACGAAACCGGAGACGCCGCTCACGGCGTTCACCGGCACCGTCACCGCGCGCATGCCGGGATTGAGGACGGCCGCGAGGAATCCGCGCTCGCCGGGAGCGACGAGATTTTCCTTCGTCACCGGCATGCCCTCGGGCACGGCATAGCGCACCACATGGCCGACCAGAGAGTCCGGATTGGCGCGTCCCTCGACGAGAAAGCTGTCCCCGACCCGGTCATCCGGCCAGGACAGCCAGTCGATATCGTCACGCGCCAGAAGCTCACCGACGGCGAGTGTCCGCGTGGCCACGAGCACACGCGTCGCCGGCTTTTCGACGACCGGCGCCGGTGCCACGGGGGCGCTCGTGGACTCGCTCAGGAGGCTGCGTGCCAGCATCGCCGTCGCCCCCGCCATGATGAGCGCAAGTCCGACCAGAAGGATCGATCGCAAAGGCATGCACTAGGCTCCGCTTCGCAGGATTTCGAGAAAGCTTGCCGGAAAAGCGTTAACAACCGGTTCGGATACGATCGCGATGGCGCCGGCAGCGATCGCGACGGCATAGGGGACGCTGCCCGCATGAGCATCGGACGACGCCTCGCTGAGCCGCCTGCGGACGAGGAGAAGGAGGGCAAGAAGCCCGCCCGTCAGTGTCATCACGACCAGGAACGGCACCAGCCGGTCGCTGCCGGCCCAAAGGGAAACCGCGGGGATGAGCTTCGCGTCGCCGCCGCCAAGGATGCCGAGGGCAAAGAGCGCGACCGAGACCGCGAGCACGGCGGCAAAGACCGCAAGATGCATCCAGATCCCATCGACGACGCCGCTCCAGGCCGCAAGGAAGAACAGAAGGACGACGGCGAGCGGAATGCGGTTCGGAATCAGGCGCGAGCGGAGGTCGGTCCACACCGCCCAGCCGAGAAACGTGAATAAAATTGCATAAAATGCGAGATGCATTGTGCCTGATTACGTTGCCTAGTCATTCTTCTGCTTGCCCGGTAATAGAAAAAATTCCTTAACAAGGTCTGATCAGATGCACGAAAGATGCGCCCGACGGCCTGCCGCCGTGCCATGCCGGCGCCGCCCCGGCTACGGCCACTTGCCCGTCCGCGCGACCGCCACTATAAGCGGCGCTTGCATGTCGGACACGGACGGCAGGACCAGGAGCAAGCGCGCCCGGGGAGCGCGCACACCGGCACCGGCATCGCCGCCGCCGGGAGGAAGGCCGTTTCCCCACCCGCACCTGCTCGGCATCGAGGGCCTCACCGCGCAGGAGATTACGTTCCTTCTCGATGTCGCCGAGGGCTATGCCGGAACCGCGCGGCCGGCCACGGCTCCGCGACCGCTCGCCGGCCTGACTCAGATCAACCTCTTCTTCGAGGCCTCGACGCGGACCCTGATGTCCTTTGAGATCGCCGGCAAGCGGCTCGGCATGGACACGGTCTCCTTCGCCGTCACCGCCTCGTCGATCAAGAAGGGGGAGACGCTGCTCGATACCGCGCAGACGCTCAACGCCATGCGTCCCGACGTTCTCGTCGTGCGCCATGCGCATTCGGGCGCCGTCTCGCTGCTTGCGGAAAAGGTCCACTGCGCCGTCATCAATGCCGGCGACGGACGTCACGAGCATCCGACACAGGCCCTGCTCGACGCGCTCACCATCCGCCGCCGGAAGGGCCGGCTCGCGGGGCTTACGGTGGCCATCTGCGGTGACATCACGCATTCCCGGGTGGCGCGCTCGAACATCTACCTGCTGAATGCCATGGGCGCACGTGTGCGGGTGGTGGCGCCGCCGACGCTGCTGCCCCGCGAATGCGAGCGGCTCGGGGTCGCGGTGCATCATCATATGCGTGACGGGCTCGCCGACTGTGACGTCGTCATGATGCTGCGGCTGCAGAAGGAGCGCATGCAGGGTGCCTTCGTGCCCAGCGAGCGCGAATTCTACCATTTCTACGGCCTGACGCCGGACAAGCTGGCGCGCGCCCGGCGCGACGTGCTGGTCATGCATCCGGGTCCCATGAACCGTGGCGTGGAGATCGCCACCGCGGTGGCCGACGACCTTGCGCATTCGGCGATCGAGGAGCAGGTCGAGATGGGCGTCGCGGTGCGCATGGCCTGTCTCGATGTGCTGACCCGCCATCTGCGCCCGGATATGGCAGCATGAGCACGATCCTGATCGACAATGTGCGGCTTGTCGACCCCGCCAGCGGGCGCGACGGCGGCGGCCGGGTTCTGGTCGAGAACGGCCGCATCTCGGCGATCGACCCGCGACGCGTGCCGGGCAAGGGCGTGCAACGGATCGACGGCCATGGCCACATCCTGGCTCCCGGGCTCATCGACATGCGCAGTTTCGCCGTCGACGCCTCCGCCGCACTGGCGGGCGGCATCACGACGGTGGTGCTGATGCCGGACCAGGAACCGGCGATCGACACCGCCGCCAAGGTGCAGTTCGCGCGCGACCCGGATCCCTCGCCGCCATCGGTCAGGGTCGAGGTGATGGGCGCGGCGACGCAGGAGACGGCGGGCGCCGCCATGGCCGAGATCGGGCTCATGGCCGAGGCCGGGGCCATCGGCTTCAGCGACGGACGCCGGGCCATCGCCGGTGCCCTGCTGATGCGACGCCTGCTCGAATATGCACGCCTTGTCGACCGGCCGGTGGTGCAGCATGCCGAGGATCCGGCACTCGCTGCCGGCGGTGCCATGAACGAAGGCGAGATCGCGACCCGCCTCGGCCTGCCGGGCATTCCCGCCGCGGCCGAAGCGATCATGATCGAGCGCGACGCGCGTCTCGTGCGGCTGACCGGCGGCCGTCTCCACATCGCACAGGTCTCGGCGGCGGAAAGCGTCGAGGTGCTGCGCCGCATCCGGCGCGAGGACGGCACCATCTCCGCCGGCGCCTCGCCGCATCATTTCACGCTCAACGAAACCGCGGTCGGCGACTATCGCACCTTCGCCAAGGTCTCGCCGCCACTGCGCGGCGAGGACGACCGCCGGGCCCTCGTCGAGGCCATCCGCGAGGGCCTTATCGATGTCATCTGCTCGGCCCATGAACCGCGCGACCAGGACGCCAAGCGCCTGCCCTTCAGCGAAGCGGCGCCGGGGATCGTCGGCTATGAAACGCTGCTGCCTTTGACGCTGGCGCTGCACC
>JBHHTO010000015.1:0-20934 GCA_046753425.1 Rhodothalassiaceae bacterium
GATTGTCGCGGATGAGGATGAGAAGGCCGGCCTGGCCCGGTGTCACTGCAAAGTCCTGCAGGCTGTTGCGGAAATGGTAAAAAAGTCGCACCTGGGCGAGACGCAGGCGAAAGCCGAGAAGCTTGTCAAGGGTCGAGAAATCGATGTTTCCAGCGGCATGTTGACGGTCGCGGGCGGACATGCTGCTTTCCTTTCGCTGTGGCTCGCCTCTTCTTGACGGTGGCGCGATCGCCGCCCGCGGCAAGGGGGAGCCCATATAGGCCCGGAGGCCATGACAAGCAGAGGCAGGCCGCGATAACGATGGATCACATGAACATGGCCCCTACCGCGCACCAGGATCGATTCATCGTCGACCGCCTGCCGCCACCCGCTCTGCGGCCGAAGAAGATCCGCTCGCTTCCCGACCTCGATTTCCCTCTCCGCTTCAATGCCGCACAATGGCTGCTGATGCAAGGCGGTCGGCGCGCCGGGGACGGGCCGGCGGTGATTGCGCCCGGCGTCTCCTGGAGCCATTCCGAGCTGGCGGCGCTGGTCGTGCGGATGGCGCGCCGGCTGGTCGCGGATCTCGCCATCATGCCCGGCAACCGGGTCCTGCTCGCGGGCGCCAATTCGCCGGCGCTGCTGGCGGCCATTCTCGCCGCGCTCGCGGCCGGCGCGATTGCCGTACCGGTTCTGCCCCTCTTGCGCGCGCGTGAACTGGCGGCGATCGTCACCACCGCGCGGCCGCAGCTTGCCCTCGTCGATGGAAGCGTGCACGCCGGCCTCGAGGAAGCCTGCCGGATCGCGGGCCATCCGGCGGTCATGGGCGATCTCGCGGCGCTGGCCGGGCCGGCTTGCGGCGGGAGTGATTCGACCACCTTGCCCGACAGCCCGCCCACCCTGCGCGACGATCCGGCCCTCCTGCTCTTTTCCAGCGGCACCACCGGACGCCCCAAGGCCGCGGTGCACAGCCATGGCGACATCGCGTCGATCGTTCTCACCTTCGGGCATCACATCTTCCGTGCGCGGCCGGGCGATGTCATTCTCGGCACGCCGTCGCTTGCCTTCGCCTACGGCTTCGGGGCGCTTCTGACCTTCCCGCTGGCCGCCGGCGCGGCGGTCCATCTCGACCCCGCCATGCGGCCGGCGCAACTGCTCGACACCGCCGGGGCCTCCGGCGCGACGATGCTGGTGACCGCGCCCACCGCCTACCGGCGCCTGCTTGCGGAGGATGCGGTCCGGCCCCTGACACGGCTCCGGCGCTGTTTCTCGGCCGGCGAGCCCCTGCCCACCGCGACCGGACAAGCCTGGGCCGCGTGCACCGGGGCGCCGATCGTCGATCTTCTCGGTTCGACCGAGATGCTCGGGCCCTATGTCTCGGCGCCCGAGGAGGAGTGGCGCCCGGGCACCATCGGTCGTGCTGTGCCCGGTTACGAGCTGCGGCTCGTCGACGCCGAGGGCAGGCCCGTTGCGGCGGGTGCGTACGGACGACTGGCGGTGCGCGGCCCGACCGGCTGCACGCTCCTCGATCACAACGAACAGGCGCGGATGGTGCAGGATGGCTGGACGCTCACCGGGGATATCTGCCGCCTCGACGGGGACGGCTATGTCCATTACGAAGGCCGGCTTGACGGCATCATCGTCTCGGCGGGCTACAATATCTCGGCGGTCGAGGTCGAGGAGGCGCTTGCCGCCCATCCCGCGGTCGCCGAATGCGCCGTCGTCGGCGTTCCCGATGCCGAGCGCGGTGCGGCGGTCGCGGCGCTGGTCGTGCCGCGCAAGGATGTGCACGCCGACGATGCGCTGGCGGATGCCCTCAGATCCCATGTCAAGGCGGTGATCGCGCCCTACAAGGCACCGCGGCGCATCCGCTTCGTCGATTCCCTGCCCAGGACCGCGACCGGCAAGATCCGCCGCCGCGACCTCGCGGCGCTAGTCGATAAGGATGTTGAGTAAGACGGGCTCGCCGCTCCGTACCCGCTCGATGGCCCGGGCAAGCACGCCGGGCAGGGCCGTGGGGTCGGCCACCGCCTCGCCATGCAGTCCGCAGGCGCGGGCAACCTCCTCGAAGGCGGGCGAGGGCTCGAGCGCGACGAGGGCGGGCTCGTTCGCCCGTGCCGTCGCGCCGTCGGGATAGACGGACAGCGCCGCGGTGCGCACCGCCTCCCAGCGGCGGTTGTTGAAGACCAGGGTGAGTGTCGCCAGCCCCTGCGCCATCGCCACCTGATGGCAGGCGACCGGATTGGCGAACATATAGGAGCCGTCGCCGACACAGGCGACGACGAGACGGTCGGGGGCGGCAAGCTTCATGCCCAGCGAGGCCGGCAGCGCCCAGCCGAGCCCGTCCGCATTGCTGGGGCCGAAGAAGGTGCCGGGCGCGGAAAAGCGCAGCAGCGGCCGCAGGGCCCCGAGCTCGTTGACGATCACGGTATCGGCGGCCTTCGCCTGCGAAAGGCAGGCACTGGCCCAGGCGCGGGTCATCGTCGGCGGCGCCTCCTGTGGCAAGGGCGGGCGTGCGGCGGCCCCCGCCGTCACCGCCCGGCGGGATGCGGTCCTGCCCCCCTCCCCATGGCCGGCCAGCGCCTCGGTCAGTTGTCGCAGGACCGCCGCCGGCCGGGCCGCGATGGTGAGATCGGCGGGAAAGCCACGCACCGGGATGCCGGCGGCGAGCGGGTCGACCCCGATCTGGACCACCCTGGCATCACGTGGCCAGTGATGCCGTGCGGGGAGCCAGGGTGCGGGTGTGTCGAGTACGATAACGAGATCGGCAGCGGCGAAGGCGTCGGTGAAATCGAAGCCCGCATGCATCGGGTGGTCGTCAGGCAGGTTCATGTAATTGGGGCGATATTCGACGACCGGGACCGCCGCGCGTATCGCGAAATCGGCAAGCGCGGGCACCGCTTCGGCATCGCGCCCGGCCCTGCCGGTGATGATCAGCGGACATTCGGCACCTGCGATCAGTGCCGCCACCTCGTCGATCGCCGCCCCGTCGATGCCATCGAGCCTTGCCGGTGCCATGGGGCGTGCGCGCTTGAGCGCCGCGGCGTCGATGGCGGCACCGAGAACCTTGCGCGGCAGGCCGAGATAGACCGGCCCCATGGGGTCGCTCAAGGCAAGGGACAGGGCGCGATCGACCAGCGTTGCAAGCTGCCCGGCGGTGCGCAGCTCATAGTCCCATTTGACGACCTCGCGCAGCATGCCCGCCTGGTCGTACATCTCCTGGCCCCAGTGGATGGAGACATCGCGGCTCGCCGCGCTGCCTTCCTCCGTGAGCGGCGTGCGACCGGCCATCATGAAGATCGGGACATTCTCGCGGGCGGCGTTCATGAGCCCGCACAGGCTGTTGGCGAGACCGACGCTGACATGGACCATCGCCGCCTGCGGCTGCCCGCTCATCAGATAATGACCGTGCGCCATCGACAGCGCCGCATGCTCGTGCGGTACCGCGACCGGCGCGGGGAGCGCGAGAGCGGTCTGCGGCGCCCGCGCATAGGCCTCGAGAATGTCGGGGAAATCGGTACCCGCATTGGCGAACAGATAATCGACGCCGCGCGCCTTGAGGAGGGCGAGAAGCCCCTCGGCGACCGTCCCTGCGGTGGACAGGTCGGCAGTTCCACCAGTCATTCCAGCCCCTCTCGATATGGCCCGTTTCTCCCACGCCCGCGATGGCATCACCAAGCGCAAAAATAGTTTGACGACCTTACAATATGCTGTCTATTTTAGGGACGAAACAGCGCAAGGAAAGCTGTTTCGACGAGAAGGGGCGCAAAAGGCAGGTCGAATGGCGTTCACCATTCGCATAGACGGCCATGACGGGCCGCTCACGGTCGATCTCGGGCAGACGATTCTCGATGCGTCGATGGCTGCGGGCGGGCCCTTTCCCTATAGCTGCCGGGCGGGCAATTGCGGCACCTGCAAGTGCCGGCTCGTCAGCGGCGAGGTCGAGATGACGCCCTATTCGGAGTTCGCGCTGAGCGACGCCGAGCGCGAGCGCGGGCTCATCCTCGCCTGCCGCGCGGTCCCCTGGTCGGACTGCGAGATCGCACTTCTTGGCGCTGACGATCAGGTCATCCATCCCGAGCGCGACATGATCTGCCGCATCGCGGCGATCGAGCCGTTGACGCATGATATTCGCCGCGTCGAACTCGTTATCGAGAGTGGCGGCCCCTTCACCTTCTCGCCCGGACAATATGCCGAGGTCGCGTTCGAGGGCCTGCACCCGCGCGACTTTTCGATGGCCTCGCAGCCGGATGAGGAGCGGTTGCGTTTCTATATCCGGCTTCTTTCCGGTGGCGCGGTGGGCAGCTATCTCGCCGCGAAGGCCGCCGTTGGCGCGCCGGTCCGCGTCAAGGGGCCCTATGGCAGCGCATTCCTGCGCGAGGGGCGGCGGACGCCGATTCTCGCGATCGCCGGCGGCTCCGGTCTCGCCCCCATTCAGGCCATCGTCGACCGCGCCGTTGCGCTCGCTTGGGAGCAGCCGATCCATGTCTATTTCGGCGCCCGGAGCGAGCGCGACCTCTATCTCCTCGAGCACTTCGAGCGCCTTCGCGCGCGTACGCCGTCGCTCCGCTTCACGCCGGTGCTCTCGGAGTCGGAAGGCGAGACGGACCGCCGCACCGGCCTCGTGACCGATGCTGTGCGTTCCGATCTCACGGATCTTGCGGGCTTTACCGCCTATCTCGCCGGCCCGCCGCCGATGATCGAGGCGGCCGAGCGCCTGCTGCCCGATCTCGGCATCGATACCGCCGATATCCACGCCGATGCCTTCTACACCACCCCTGAACTTGGCAAGGATGCCGCGGAATGACGAAGACACTTCTTCAAGACAGGGTTGCCATCGTCACCGGCGGCGCACGCGGCATCGGGCGCGCCATCGCCGCGCGCTTCGCGGCTCAGGGCGCCCGCGTCGTCATTGCCGACAACGGGGCGAGCATCGACGGCCGCAGCTGCGAGCCCGGCGTTGCCGACAAGGCGGCGGCGGAGATCGGCGCGTGGGCGCTCGCCCTTGACCGCGACATGAGCACGCCGCAGGCAGCGGCCGACGCGGTCGCCCTGGCGGTCGAGCGTTTCGGCGCCATCGACATCGTCGTCCACGCCGCCGCGATCCTGCGCGACGCCATGATCTTCAAGGGCGACCCGGCGGACTTCGATGCTGTCATCCGCACCAATCTCTCGGCCGCCTATTATCTCGTCAACGCCGCCGGGCCGCATCTCCGCGCACAGGCGAAGGCGGGGCGCGGGGGCGGGCGTATCCTGCTGCTCACCTCGTCGGCCGGGTTCTACGGCAATGTCGGGGTCGCGCCCTACGCCGCGGCCAAGGCCGGGCTTCTTGGTCTCATGCGGGTGGCGGCGCACGATCTTGCGCGGGCCGGCGTGACCGCCAATGCGATCATGCCCTTCGCCGCGACCCGCGTGACCGAAAGCATTCCGCCGGTGAGCGACACGCTCAAGAGCTATCGCGAGCGCGCTCTCAAGGTGCCCGCCGAGCCGGTGGCCGTGATGGCGAGCTGTCTTGCGAGCGATCTCGGCGCGGCGGTGACCGGGCAGCTTATCGGTGTCCGCGGGCGCGAGCTGTTTCTGATGAGCCAGCCGCGGCCCATCGCGCGCGCCATTGCGCCCGATGGCGGCTGGAGCGAGCGCGCGCTCGCCGAGGCGGTGGCGGGCGCGCTTGCCCCGTCCTTCTTCGGGATGGAGACGGATCTCGAGGCGTTCAATACCGACCCGGTTCTTTGAAGGAGATAAACATGAGTGAAGTGGCCGTTCCGGAGGTCCGCACCGTCGAGGAATTCGCGGCCCAGCCCGAGGAGTACAAGACGGCGATCAGAAAGCTCGTGCGCAGCCACGCGATCAACGAGCTCTATGGTGCGCAGGTCTTCGACGAGCCGGCGATCGCGCTGGCGCCGACGCCCTATGCCAAATGGCTTACCTGCCGGGTGGCGATGGAGGAATACGGTCATCATGTGCGCTTCAAGGAGCTCGGGCTCGAGATCGGCATTCCGGAAGAAGAATTGATGCCCGGCGGCGCCAAGCGGCCGCTCTCGATCTTCGAGTTTCCGCTCCGCACATGGGCCGAGTTCTGCGTCATCAAGCTGCTCGCCGATCTCGCCGAGATCCTGCAGGTCGAGGATCTTCTCCACTGCAGCTTCCACCCCTTGCGCAACCTCGCCCGCGCGACCATGCCGGAGGAACGGTTCCACGCCGATTTCGGCAAGCAGTTCTCGGCCGAGCTTGTGCAGACCGCTGAAGGCAAGGCGGCGGTGCAAGCGGCGATCGACGCCTACTTCCCGTCCCTGCCGCCGTTCTTCGGTCGCGACAATTCCCCCAACAACGCGATCTTCCGCAAGTGGCGCATCAAGCTCCGCAAGAACGAGGAGATGCGCGCCGACTATCTGCGCCGCGCACAGGCATTGGTCGAGGAGCTCGGTCTGCGGCTGCCCGAGGTCGCGACGGTCCACTGAAAGGGAGCGGTGCCATGGCTGCGGTCGGCGGCAATCTCAAGGAAGCGCGCGAAGCCTTTTATGCCCGGCTCAGGACGCGGCACATGAGCCCGCTGTGGACGGTGCTCCATGACCTTGTCAGCGACACGCCGCGGCGCGACATGCAGGCCGCCATGTGGCGCTATGCAGATATCCGCGACTATCTGATGGAGGCCGGCGAGCTCATCACCGCGCGCGAGGCGGAGCGCCGCGCGATCATTCTCGAGAACCCGTCCTGGCCCGGCGAGGCCCGTATCACGCCGACGCTTTATGCGGCGATCCAGCTCGTGCTGCCCGGTGATGTCGCGCCGGCGCACCGGCACACGCAGTCGGCGCTGCGCTTCGTTTTAGAAGGCGAGGGCGCCTTTACCGCGGTCGACGGCGAGCGGACGCGCATGCATCGGGGCGATTTCGTCATCACCCCGAGCTGGACCTGGCACGACCATGGCAACGAGACCGACGTGCCGATGATCTGGCTCGATGGCCTCGATATCCCGCTCGTCTACTACATGAATGCAAGCTTCGCCGAACGCGGCGCCGCCGACCGGCAGGAGGTGACGAAACCGGAGGGTGACGCCCCGGCACGCTATGGCTCGGGGCTGCTGCCGGTGGACTACAAGGCCCGGCCCTATGCCACCTCGCCGGTCTTCAACTACCCCTATGAGGCGGCCCGCGCGGCGCTCGACCGGCTCGCCACGGCGGGGCGCTTCGATCCTTGCCACGGCATCAAGCAGAAATATGTCAATCCGGCGACCGGCGACTACGCCATGCCGACCATCGCCACTTTCCTGCAATTCCTGCCCAGGGGCTTCTCCACAGCGCCCTATCGTTCCACCGACGCCACCGTCTTCGTCGTCGTCGAGGGTGAAGGCCACAGCATGGTCGGCGAGACGCGCTTCGACTGGGGTCCGAACGATCTCTTCGTGGTCCCGACCTGGGAAACTGTCACCCACCATCCGGCTGCCGACACGGTGCTCTTCAGCTATTCCGACCGGGGTGTGCAGGAAAAGCTCGGTCTGTGGCGCGAGGACCGGTTCGGGGAAGCGCGGGCATGAGCGTGCCTGTTGCAGAGCGCCTGACGGCGCGCGGTAATGGCGCCGCCGCGCGCATCGAGCGCCTTCTCGCCGAGTTGCGCGAGGGTTCCTGGTTCGCCGCGCTTGGCGAACCGCCGACGGATGGCGAGCGTATGGAGGTCGCGCTTTATCTCGAGGGGCTCGGCATCGCACCCCTGGACGTGCGCTGGCTCGAGGACTGGGCGCAGGCGCGGCGGCTCAGTCAGGCGGCCGATTGGGACCGCGGCTGGTGGCAGCGGGAGCAGGCGCGGCAGAAGGCGCTCTATGATGCGGCGGCCGCATCGCTCGGAGAGTCCGCACTGCTGCGGCGCCTGACCGAGGTGACGGACGCCGCCGCCCGCCTTCTGCACGGCCCCGCGGCGGTGGCCGCGGCGGCAAGCGGCGTCGCCGATTCCGGTCTCATCCGCGTCGCCGCCGGCGCCGCCTCGCAGGCGGCCTATCAGGTGGCGCTGGCGCGGATCGTCGCGACCGGTGCCGACGACCCCTTCGGTGCCAAGTTCCGGCTCTATCTCGCCGGTCGCTGGCCTCTCGTGGTCGTCGATGGCACCTTCCATATCCTCTAGTCCCCAGCCCGCGCGAAGAGAGACGCAAAGAAAAAGAGAGGTCCAAGGTCATGAATTATGTCTTTCCCCCGGCGGAGATCCCGAGTGTCGCGGTCGCCGGCAGCGACGCCCGCTTTCCCGTGCATCGCATCTATTGTGTCGGACGGAACTATGCGGCGCATGCGCGCGAGATGGGCAAGGACCCCGATCGCGAGCCGCCCTTCTTCTTCATGAAGCCGGCCGATGCCGTGGTGCCGGACGGCGCCGATGTGCCCTATCCGCCGCAGACGGAAAACCTGCATCACGAGATCGAGCTCGTGATCGCCATCGGCAAGGGCGGTCGCGACATCGCCGAGGCCGACGTGGCGGACCACATCTTCGGCTATGCGGTGGGCAACGACCTTACGCGCCGCGACCTGCAGCTCGCCGCGCGCGACAAGGGCCGCCCCTGGGATACCGGCAAGGGTTTCGATCATTCGGCGCCGATCTCGGCGATCCGGCCGGCGGCCGAGATCGGGCATCCCGAGACCGGGCGCATCTGGCTCGCCGTCAATGACGCGGTGCGCCAGGATGGCGACCTTGCCGAGCTCATCTGGGACGTGCGCGAGATCGTCTCCATCCTGTCCGGTCTCTATACCTTGCGACCGGGCGACCTCATCTTCTCCGGCACGCCAGCGGGTGTCGGCCCGCTTGTGCGTGGCGATGTCATCACCGGCGGCGTCGATGGCGTCGGCACGCTGACGACCCGAATCGTGTGAGTGTCGGAGGATGCACGTTGCCTGTCGTTCGCCCTTTGAGACGGGCCTTCGGCCCTCCTCAGGGCGAATGGAGAAGCAGAAGCCCGTTCGTCCTGAGCCTCCTGAGCGCGTCGAAGGGCGAAGGATGAACGGCAGCACGGCCCCTTGAGGCGCCCATTGCGGACCTCCCGGGGCGAACGGATCGGACGCGAACACCGAGGATGGATGGCATGGATCAGACCCTGAAATCCCGCCCCCTCGCACCCTTCTTCACGCCGCGGAGCGTCGCCATCGTGGGCGCGAGCGGACGCGCGACGAGCGCCGGCGGCGCGGTCTTTCACATGATGCGCAAGGCGGGATTCGCGGGCACGCTCATTCCCGTCAATCCGAAAGGCGGCGCGCTGCACGGTCTGCCCGTTGCGCGTTCGCTCGACGCGCTTGCGGAACCCGCCGATCTCGTGGTCATCGCCATCCGCCCCGACTTCATCGTCGATGCGGTGCGCGAGGCCGCGGCGACCGGCCACCGCGCCGTGCTCATCCTGCCGGGCGGCTTCTCCGAAGCCGGCGAGGAGGGGCGCCGGCGCGAGGCGGCGCTCGAGGCGGTGGCGAAGGAGGCCGGCATGACCATCGCCGGCCCCAATTGCGGCGGCATCATCAATATCCAGGGCGATGCACGGCTCGCTGCCACCTTCTTCCGCGATCTGCCGCCGGGTGGTCCGATCGCCTTCGTCTCGCAGTCCGGCGCACTCGCCGAGGAGGTAATCGCGCACGCACAGGCGCATCACATTCCGATCGGCACCATCGTCTCGGTCGGCAATTCGCTGCACCTCGGGGTCGAGGACCATCTCGCCTTCCTTGCCGCAGACGACGGCATCAACTGCATCCTGCTCTATCTCGAATCGGCGCGTGATCTCGAGGCACTCGGGGCGCGTGCGCGGGAGGTGTCGCGGCAAAAGCCGATCGTCGCCCTCATTCCCGGTCGCACCGGCCCCGGTCTCGCGGCGGCCAGGGCGCATACGGGGGCGAGCCTCGAGAACGATGCGGCCATTGACAGATTGTGCGCCGAGGCGGGCATTGTGCGGGCCGCCTCGCTGCGCGAGCTTGAGCTAGCCGCCAAGGCCTTCGGCTTCTTCCCGCAAGGGGTTGGCCGGCGGGCACTGATCCTGTCCAATTCCGGTGGCCCGGGCGTGCTCGCCACCGACCGGGCGACGCTCGTCGGCCTCGACCTCGTCGACCTGCCGCCCGCCATGGCCGAGGCGCTGCGCGGCTTCCTTCCCGGCGAAGCGTCGGTGCGCAATCCGCTCGACCTGCTCGCCGATGCCCGCGAGGACCGCTTCGGCGCGACGCTCGACGCCGCTCTTGCGCGCGCAGATGCCTTCGACGTTATCCTGATGATCCATGTCGTCCCCTTCATGGTCGATGCGGCCCCGGTGATCGACGCGCTCGCCGCGCGGGCGCAGGGCGCGGGCCTGCCGATCCTGCATTCGATGATGGGGACGCTCGTCGACAAGGCGGCGTGGTTCCGGAGGATGGAGGACGCCGGCGTGCCGGTGTTCGACAATATCGAGGATATGGCCGTCGCGGCCGGCATCCTCGCGCGCTATGATGCCATCCGGCGGCAAGGAGACAGGGGATGAGGCTCTACACCTATTTTCGCAGCTCGGCGTCCTTTCGCGTGCGCATCGCGCTCAATCTCAAGGGCATCGCCTATGAGCCGGCGTTCGTTCACTTGCCGAAGGGGGAGCAGCGGGGGAACGCCTATCGCGGCAAGAATCCGCAAGGCCTGGTGCCGGCGCTCGAGGATGGCGACGCGGTGCTGACGCAGTCGCTGGCGATTATCGAATATCTCGACGAGACCCATCCCGAGCCGCCTTTCCTGCCGGCGGATCCGGTCGGCCGCGCCCGTGTGCGGGCGATGGCGATGGTGGTCGCCTGCGACATCCACCCGCTCAACAATCTGCAGGTGCTGAAATATCTCAAGGATCCGCTGGGCCATGATCAGGAGGCGATCGACCGCTGGTATCGTCACTGGGTGAGCCGCGGTTTTGGGGGACTCGAGGAACTCGTGCGACGGCATGGCAGCGAGAAATACTGTTTCGGCGACCGGCTGAGCCTCGCCGACATTTGCCTCGTGCCGCAGATGTGGAACGCGCGGCGCTTCAAGACCGATCTTACGCCCTTCCCCAATCTGGTGCGCATCGACACCCATCTGAGCGCGCTTCCGGCCTTTGCCGAGGCGGCACCGCCGGCGCAGCCCGACGCCTTCTGAGATTGTCGGGAAAACCGGGGCGTCGCCTACCGTCCTGCGGCGGTGGGCGACGCTCAGCCCTGCTCGCTGGCGGGTGTCTTCGTGAGTCGGTTTGCGACCCAATCGGCGAGCGATGCCGCGAGACTCTCCATCGCGGCGCCCATCGCCTCAACAATCGCGTCTGCGCTCCTGCCCCGCGTCTCCTGCGATGCCGTGAAGACGCGGTCCGCAACGATCTCGGACGCGGTGGCACGCCGCAGCGTGGCGGCGAGCACGACGCGCGCCTCGCCGGTCGCGCCATCGGGCGACATCTCGGTTTCGAAAACGCGAAGATCGAGCCGCAGCCGGTAGGCGACGGGAAGGTCGGCGTCGAGTGCGCTGGCCGCGGCGATACCATCGCGCGCATCGAGCACATTCGTGAAATAGCGGGCGGCGAGCAGCGGAACACGGTCCTCCCAGCGCGCACCGGCAAGATACGCGATCCGGATCGGGCTCGTCCGAATGGCGATGCGATCGCTGTCGAGCGCGCCCGCGACATTCGGGGCCTCGACGAGCACGCGCAGCGCCGTTGTCCGGTCCTCTGTGGCGGGCGCCACAGCGGGCAGGGTATAGAGCGCTGGCGCCGGGCCGCCGGGTCCGAGATCGACCAGGCCGCCGCACGCGGCGAGCAGCAGAACGGGCAAAAGGCGAAGCGATCGGCGCGGGCTCATTTCCGCTCCTCGGGCTTGTATTCGGGGACCTTGGTGCCAAAGAGAATCTGCTCCGGGTGGTCGGCGATCGTGTCGAGCACGCGATTGAGGCGCACCGACAGCCGGCGCAGATCGGCGACGAGGCGCGTCGTCTCTGGAAGGGCGGTGTTGACGAACCGCGAGACACCCTCGCGGTTGTCGGCAACGAGGCCGTCGAGCTCGTCCGCCACCGCCTTGATCGCTGCCGCCGTCTCGGCGGTCTTGCGGAAGGCCTCGCGCACATCCGCGTCCATCACCGAGCGGGTCGTGTCCGCTGCGGCGGTGAAGGATCGCGCCATGGTCCGGAAGTCGCCGATTGCCTGATCGAGCTGCGCGAGCAGGCGGGCGAGCTCGGCGTCCCGCCTGTTGAGGTCGGCCGACAGGGTCTCGACATTGGCGAGGATGGCGGCGATGCGGTCGCGATTCTCGGCATTGAGAAGCTGCTTGAGATTGTTGACCGCCAGGATGGCCTCGTTGATCAGATTGGGGGCCTCCTCGAAGACCTGCTGGATCGGCGACTGCTCCGACGGAATGATCCGTTGCCCCGTTTCGGGGTCGGGCGTGATTTCCTTCTCGCCCTGTCCGCCGGAAATCTGCACGAAGGCGACGCCGGTGAATCCCTGCAGCTCGAGCCGTGCCACGCTGCCCTCGAGAATCGGCACCTCGGATTCGATCCTGACATCGACGAGGACCTTCGAGGGGTCCTCGCGCGGGATCGAGATGTCGCGCACGGTGCCCACCGGAACCCCGTTGAGCCTGACCGCACTGCCCTTGTTGAGGCCGGCGACCGAGCCCTCGAAATAGATGCTGTAGTTGGTGAACTTCTGGTCGACATCGACTTTCGCGAGCCAGATCACGAACGCGAACAGCCCGCCGATGAGGATCAGCATGAAGGTGCCGATGAGCAGATGATGGGCGCGGGTCTCCATGCTCGGAATGCCGTCCTTTCCTAGCCTTCGCGCCTGCCGTCGCGGCCATCCTGCGCGGTGCGGGCCGCCAGCGCTGCGCGCGAGCGCGGCCCGCGGAAGTATTTCCTCACCCATGGGTGATCGCAATGCAAGAGTTCGTCGATGGTGCCCGTCGTCACGATCTTCCGGTCGGCAAGCACCGCGATGCGGTCGCAGACGGTGAACAGGCTGTCGAGATCGTGGGTGACGAGAAAGACCGTCAGTCCGAGCGTGTCGCGCAGCCCCATGATCAGTTGATCGAAGGCCGCCGCCGAGATCGGGTCGAGCCCCGCCGTCGGCTCGTCGAGAAAGACAAGCGGTGGATCGAGTGCGAGCGCACGCGCAAGCCCGGCGCGCCGCTTCATGCCACCCGACAGTGCGGCGGGGTATTTCGGCGCTGCGTCGGCATCGAGCCCGACCATGGCGATCTTGTAGGCGGCGATCTCGTCCATCAGCTCCTGCGACAGGGAGAAATATTCGCGCAGCGGCACCTGCACATTCTGGGCGACGGTCAGCGAGGAGAAAAGCGCCCCCTCCTGGAACAGAACGCCCCAGTTCCGCCGCGCCGCCTTGGCCTCGGCATCCGACAGATGCGACGGGTCGCGGCCGAAAACCGCGATCCGCCCCGCCGCCGGGCGAATGAGCCCGATGATACTCTTGAGCAGCACCGACTTGCCGCTGCCCGAGCCGCCGACGACACCGAGAATCTCGCCCGGATAGAGGTCGAGATCGACGCCATCATGTACCGTCTGGGCACCGAAGCGGTTGACCAGGCCGCGCACGCGGAGCAGCGGGGCATCTGTTCCGTTTCCCGATCCAGCCATCGCTACCAGCCGATCGTGGTGAAGAAGACGGCGAAGAAGGCGTCGAGCACGATAACGAGAAAGATCGACTCGACCACCGCCGCCGTCGTGTTGCGGCCGAGCGATTCCGCCGTGCCTTCGACCGTCATCCCCTGGAAGCAGCCGCTGATCGCGATCACACCGGCAAAGAAGAGCGACTTGATGAGCCCGATATAGAGCTCGCGCAGGAGCGACATCTCGGCCAGGCGGTTGATGAACTGATCGACCGTGAGGCCAAGCTGCAGCCACGCCATGAGGGCGCCGCCGAGGAGCCCCATGATGTCGGAGAAGAAGGTGAGGAGCGGCAGCACCGCGACCATCGCGACGAGGCGCGGCAGGACCAGCACGTCGATCGGGTTGATGCCCAGCGTCTTCAGCGCATCGACCTCCTCCCGCATCACCATCGAGCCGATCTCGGCGGCGAAGGCGCTGCCCGAACGGCCGGCGAGAATGATGGCGGCGAGGAAGCCGCCGAGCTCGCGCAGGAAGCCGAAGCTGACGAGATCGGTGACCAGGATCTCGGCGCCGAACTTCCTGAGCTGCACGGCGCCCTGGTTGACCACCACGGCGCCGATGAGGAAGGAGAGCAGCCCGACGATGGGGATGGCGCGGAAGCCCACCACCTCGATCTGGTGCACGAGCGGCGTCAGCCGGATGCGCGAGGGGTGGAGAATCGACTGCCCGATGCGCAGGAAGACATTGCCGAGGAAAGCGAGTAGGGCCCCGAAATCGGTGACGATGCGCACCGTCGCGACGCCGATGTCCTCGATCAGGGTGAGGAGGATGTGCTCCTCCGGCGGCTCGATGGCGCACACCGAATCGCTGGCCCGAACCTGCGCGACGATGCGCCGCTGGGTGTCGGTGCGATAATGATAGTCGACGGCGATGTCCGCCGCCGCGAGCGCCCGCTCGATGCGGTAAAGAAGCCAGGCACCGACCGTGTCGAGCCGGCGCAGCCCCGCAAGGTCGATCTCGGCACGGGTCTGGGTCAGGGGCCGCACCGCCGCGGCCAGTTTCTCGAGCCGGTCGGCGCAGTCGATCACCCAGTCGCCGTGGGCGAGCAGGCGCAATCTTGCCCCCGCGGCGTCGATCTCGAGCCGCGGCTCCTCGGGCCGCTCACCGGTCATCGCGCGCGTCGCCACCTCGCCGCCTCCCGCCTCAGCGCTGCCTTGCTGCAGGCGCTTCGCAGGCGGCGAGTGTAGCGCCTCCTGCCGCGGTCGCAATGCTGTCAGTCGCGGCGGTTGCTGTGGGCGGCAAGCTCCAGCTTCGCGATCTGCCGCCGGTGCACCTCGTCGGGGCCGTCGGCGAGGCGCAGCGTGCGCGCCTGTGCATAGGCATAAGCGAGGCCGAAATCGTCCGAGACACCACCCCCGCCATGCGCCTGGATGGCCCAGTCGATGACCTTGCAGGCGACGTTCGGTGCCGTCACCTTGATCGCCGCGATCTCCTTCCGTGCCGCCTTGTTGCCGACGGTGTCCATCATCCAGGCGGCCTTGAGTGTCAGGAGTCGCGCCTCGTCGATCATGATGCGGGCCTCGGCGATGCGTTCCTCCCATACCGACTGCGCGGCCAGCGGCTTGCCGAAGGCGACGCGCGATCCGAGCCGCCGGCACATCTTCTCGAGCGCGCGCTCGGCGAGGCCGATAAGGCGCATGCAGTGATGGATGCGCCCGGGCCCGAGCCGGCCCTGCGCGATCTCGAAGCCGCGGCCCTCGCCGAGAATGAGGTTCGCCGCCGGCACGCGGACATCCGCGAGGCGGATCTCGGCATGGCCGTGCGGTGCATCGTCATAGCCGAACACCGGCAGCATGCGCGCGATTCTGATGCCCGGCGCGTCCATCGGCACCAGGATCATCGACTGCTGGCGATAGGGGTCGGGATTGTCGGGGTCGGTCTTGCCCATGAGGATGAGGACCTTGCAGCGCGGATCGCCGGCCCCGCTCGTCCACCATTTGTGCGCATTGATGACGTAATCGTCACCATCGCGGCGGATCGAGGCGGTGATGTTGCGCGCGTCCGACGAGGCGACCTCGGGCTCGGTCATGGCGAAGCCGGAGCGGATGCGGCCTTCGAGCAGGGGTTCGAGCCAGCGCTTTTTCTGCTCCGGGCTGCCATAGCGCACCAGCACCTCCATATTGCCGGTGTCGGGTGCGGAGCAGTTGAAGACCTCGGGCGCGAAGGGCGAGCGCCCCATTTCTTCCGCCAGCGGCGCATAATCGGCATTCGACAGCCCGGCGCCATATTCGGAGTCGGGGAGAAAGAGGTTCCACAGCCCCGCCGCCTGCGCCTTTTCCTTCAATTCCTCGATGATGCGGCTCGGCTGCCAGCGGTCGCCCTCTGCGATCTCGGCGAAGATATCATCCTCGCGCGGCCAGTAATGCGCCGCCATGAAGGCGCGCAGGCGCTCGAGATGATCGCGGCAACGGTCGGAATAGGCGAAATCCATGGCGCATCCTCGATCCGGGCGGGGAGGGAACGGCGCCGAGTATCGGCCCGCCGCTGCCGGAAATCCACCATCACAATGGGGAGCGCTCAGGCGGCGTCCAACTGGAAATGAACGTTGACCCTGTCATAGGGAAAGACCACGCGCCCATCATCCGCGCGCTCGAGCACGCCGGCGTCGAGAAGGGCGTGGACGTCGCCATGCACGGCCTTGACGTCCCGGCCCACGAGACGCGCGACGCCGCGGATCGACATGGGCCCTTTTCCGATCATCGCCTTCAGGATGTCCCAACGCTTCCTCGTCAAGGTCCGCCACAGCAGATCCACGCTCGAAAAGCTGATATGCGCCCCCTGCTCCGCGCCGCTGAACGCGGCCACGGCGCGGCGGGTTACGTCCTCCCGGCTGCTTACCGACAGATTAATCGTGCGCATGACGTCGCCTCCATTCGTCAAGGTCCTTCCAGAAGTCGGCGAGAAGCGCCTGCGGTGTGGTGAAGGCATATGGCTCTTCCCGTCTGCCGATATGGCGGTGATCTCCCGTCCCCGCCTCGTTGTCATAGCGCAGGAGGCATTTGCCCTCGACCACATAGGCCAGACTGTATTTGTACACATGGCCCGAGCCGGGCACGGCCAACGGCACCCGCCAGATCACGATCTCGGCGAAGGACCGCTCTGAAACCGGATGCCGTTCCTTGAGCAGCAGGCATGCGGCCGCGTGTTGGAGATTATACCAACAGTCGTTACGTGTTGTCAATCACTCCAACATGCGGGTCAGGGCCCTGTACCGGGGTGAACCGGCGACCGCTCCCCTCACAGCGTCGCCATCATGTCGGCGAACATGTCCATTGTGAGCGCCTGCGGGCCGTCGGAGAGTGCCTCCTCGGGTTTGGGATGAATCTCGACAATGATGCCGTCGGCGCCGACCGCCTTTGCCGCCCGCGCCATGGGGATGACGAGATCGCGGCGGCCGACCGCGTGGCTCGGATCGACGATCACCGGCAGGTGGCTCATCTGCTTCAGGAGCGGCACCGCCGAGAGGTCGAGCGTGTTGCGCGTCGCGCTCTCGAAGGTGCGGATGCCGCGCTCGCACAGGATCACCTGCCGGTTGCCCTCGGCGAGGATGTATTCCGCCGCCTGCAGGAGCTCGTCGAGCGACGCCATCATGCCGCGCTTGAGGAGCACCGGGCGGTGGGTGCGGCCGACGAGCTTGAGGAGCGGGAAGTTCTGCATGTTGCGGGCGCCGATCTGGAGCACGTCAGCGACCCTGGCGACGTCGTTCACCTGATCGGGGGCCAGGACCTCGGTGACGATGGGCAGGCCGAAGCGGTCGCCCGCCTTGCGCAGGAGCTCGAGCCCCTCGAAACCGAGGCCCTGGAAGCTGTAGGGGCTGGTGCGCGGCTTGAAGCAGCCACCGCGCAGGAGCTTGCCGCCCTCGGCGCGGACATGGCGGGCGGCGGTCATCACCTGCTCTTCCGACTCGACCGAGCAGGGGCCGGCGATGACCGTGAAGCCCTCACCGATGACCGCCGATCCGATGCCGATCACGGTGTCCTCGGCACGGTGCTGGCGGCTGGCGAGCTTCCAGCCCTTGGGCGCGGGAGGAGGCGGTGCATCGGCCGTCTTCTCCGGTGGTGCCGCAGGCGCGACCCTTTCCGCTGTCGCGGCTGCGGGTGCCGCCCTGTCACCGTCGCGGAAGGCCTCGGCCGGCACCTCGGTCGGCGCCACATCCTCCGAGGGGTAGCAGCCGAGCACCTTGAGGAATCGCGTGCGTCGGGCGATCTGGTCGAGCGCTTCGGCGAGGTTCGAATCACGGACATTGCCGGCGATGTCGATATAGAAGATCTCCTCCCACGGATTGCCATGCAGCGGCCGCGATTCGAGCTTGAGCATGTTGATGCCGTGGTCGCGGAAGACCATCAACGCCTCGACGAGCGCGCCCGGCTTCTGCTCGACCGAGAGCACGAGCGCCGTCTTGGCGGGGAGCGATTCCGGCACCACCGTCGGCGTACGGGCGACGACGATGAAGCGGGTGTGGTTCTGCTTCTGGTTGGCGAGATCGCTCTCGATCACATGCAGCCCCCAAAGGGCGCCGGCCTCGGCGCTGGCGATCGCCGCGGCGCGGCCGCTGTCGTCGCTTGCCGCACGCTCCATGGCATGGCTCGTGCTCTCGCAGTAGACGACGCGGACGGTGCCGAGCCGGGCAAGGAAATGACTGCACTGCGCATAGACCTGCGGGTGGACGAAGAGCGTCTCCACCTCTTCCGCGTTAAGCGTGGGATTGGCGGCGAGCAGGCAATGCTCGATGCGGTGCGTGACCTCGCCGACGATCGACAGGCCCGTGTGCTGCAAGAGGTCATAGACCTCGTTGATGCTGCCCGACGTCGTGTTCTCGATCGGCAGCACCGCGTAGTCTGCCGCGCCGGTCTCGGTCTTCTGCACGGCTTCCTCGAAGGTGGTGCAGCCGATCTCGACAAGCTTTCCCGGACGGCGCCCGAAATACTTCTGTGCCGCCGCCTGGCTGTAGGACCCGGCACCGCCGAGATAGGCGACGCGGTTGAGCCGCGCCTTCTCCTCGCGGCCACCGGCCGACTGCAGGGCCGCCTGCTGCAGCAGCACGGAATCCTCGATGATTCCCTGGAACAGGCGGGTGATGAGATGGGCATCGAGCCCCATCGCGTGGCCGCGGCGAATGAGCTCGACGAAGCTCCTGCGCTCGACGTCGATGTCGCGCACAGGCAGCCCCTTGCGCTGCTTTTCCTGGGCCACCCTGAGGCTCAGCTCACGTCGTTGCGCAAGAATCTCGAGCAGCTTGCCGTCGAGCCCGGCGATCTCCTCGCGAATGTCGCCCAAAGCGCCGAGGTCCGGTTTCGTATCCATGTCGTCACCCACACATAAAAAAACCTCCCGGAAGGCCGGGAGGTCCACATTTGCCCTGTCTGCGATGTCTAGACGTCAGCGACCGGTGCGACCCCCCGAATGGAAGCTCGCAAAATAAAAGCCGAAAAGGCCGTATGTCGCACGCGTCTGCATCGCCGGCGAGGATGGCGACCCGCGGCGCGGCTGTCAAGCCGCCTGTTGTCGCCGCGGTGAACTTTTCGTGAGCCACTGGTGATCGGGTGCCGGAGGCCTACATTGTATGGCGGTACACATCCATCCCATCCGGCATCGCCCGGTCGCGATGACGCGAAAAAACAAGGAGGAGGCTTCGCAATGTCCGCCTTTACCCTGCACGACAAGGACTCTGCGCCCGAGGGCGCACGCCCGCTGCTCGAGGCGGTGGAAAAGAAATTCGGTTTCATTCCCGGTCTGATGCGCGTGATGGCGGAATCGCCACAGGCGATGGAAGGATATCTCACGCTGTCCCGCCTCTTCGAGGCGAGCGGTTTCGATCCCGTCGAGCGCCAGGTGGTGTTGCTCACGGTCAGCGCCGAGAACGGCTGCACCTACTGTGTCGCGGCGCACTCCGGGGCCGCGAAGATGGCCGGCATGCCGGAGGCGGTACTCTCGGCCCTGCGCGCGGGGCGGCCGCTTCCCGACGCCAAGCTCGAGGCCCTTCGCCGGTTCACGCACAAGATGGTGGAGAAGCGCGGCTGGCTTGAGGAGGCCGATATCGAGACCTTCCTTGCCGCCGGTTATGAGCGGCGGCACGTGCTCGATGTCATTCTCGGCGTTGCGCTCAAGACACTGTCCAATTGCACCAACCATGTCGCGCACACGCCGCTCGACGAGGCCTTCAAGCCGCTCGCCTGGCAGCCACCGGCGAGCGCTGCCGCGGAATAGGCCGGTCGAGCATCCGGCGCGGCGGCGGACAACAGGAACGGGCGGTGGATGCCACCGCCCGTCTTCCCTCTCTCCGCACCGCCCGTCTGCCGGGCTGCGAACCTATTCGCCCCTCGGCTCGATCACCTGGCGGCCACGATACATGCCGGTCTTGAGATCGACATGGTGGCGCAGGACATATTCGCCCGTGTGCGCGTCTTCCTGATAGTTGACCGGCTGCAGCCGGTCATGGGCGCGGCGGTTGCCGCGGCGCATGCGCGAGACTTTCTTCTTGGGGACTGCCATTTCTGCCCTCGCTCCACTTCCGCACCTCCGTTCGCGGAGGCGAAAAACCCGTCCTGCCTGGTCCTGTGGCCGGCCCTCTTTGCCGCCGCCGGCGATGGCCGACGGCAACGCGGCGCGGACCATACGCAGCGTCCTTGCGAAAATCAAGCGCGATTGCGGCGAATCCGCGACACCAAAGGCAGTCATTGCGATGGTCACGCGGCGGGCGCTAGCATGGCTTCCGTCCAACTGGTCGCAGTCCGCACAGACAGGGTCATTCGATGGCTATTCCGATAACGCTTCTTGCTTCCTCGCTGCTGGGGATCGTCTTTCTCGTCATCGCCTTGCGCAACGCGGCCGCCCGCGGCCGTGTCATGGCGGCCGAAAAGCAGGGTGAGGTGCCGCCCGAGCTTGCCGCCGAGCTCGATCACCGGCTGCGTGTGGTCGCCAATTTCAGCGAATATGTGCCTCTTCTGCTTGTCCTTCTCGCAGCGCTCGAGATGTCATCGCTGGACCGCCTGTGGGTGACGACGCTGGCGGTGCTGCTCGTCCTTGGCCGGATTCTGCATGCCTGGGGATACACGCGCTCGCGGGGACCGGGGTTCGGGCGCTTTGCCGGCACAGCGCTCACCTGGGTGACGTTGCTGGCGGGCTGCGCGCTGGGGCTTTACACCACCCTTTTCGCCTGAGCCCCGGGGCCGCGGGGACGCCATGGACCTGCGTCAGCCGCCTCTTGTCCTGCTCGATGACATGCTGGCACCGCGCGCCGCGCCGGCAAGCCGCCTTTATGTGCAGCCGCACGGGCAGCTCGTGGCGCACGATCCCGAGGAGGTTCTCCCGTGTCTGGCGATGGCGGAGGAGGCGCTGGCCGAAGGC
>JBHHTO010000016.1:0-20515 GCA_046753425.1 Rhodothalassiaceae bacterium
TGCGTGTGCCCGCGGCGGCGGCGATCGCTGCCGCCACCTGGAAAGGGCGCGGCAACGAGCGCGAGGCGGACGCGGCCGCGGTTACCGCCATGCGCGAGGCCTTCAGCAAGCTCCACATCGATGGTCGCGTCGTGATCGGCGAGGGCGAACGCGACGAGGCGCCAATGCTCTATATCGGCGAGGAGGTGGGGCTTGGCGGCCCCCCCATCGACATTGCGCTCGACCCGCTCGAGGGCACGACGCTGACCGCCAAGATGGGTCCCAATGCGCTGGCGGTGCTTGCCATCGCCGAGCGCGGCAAGCTCCTCAACGCACCCGACGTCTATATGGACAAGATCGCCATCGGCGGTGGCTATCCGAAGGGAGTCGTCGATCTCGACCGTAGTCCGGCGGAGAATGTCCGGGCCCTTGCCGAGGCCAAGGGCGTGCGGCCGGAGGATATCGTCGTCTGCGTTCTCGATCGCGTGCGTCACGAGAAGCTGATCGCCGACCTGCGCCAGGTGGGTGCCGCCATCCAACTCATACCGGACGGCGATATCGCCGGCGTCATCGCGACCACCGAGCACGGGACGGGCATCGACATGTACCTCGGCTCGGGCGGCGCCCCCGAAGGTGTCCTCGCCGCGGCGGCGCTCAACTGCGTCGGCGGGCAGTTCCAGGGCCGTCTCGTCTTCCGCAATGACGAGGAGCGCGAGCGCGCCCGCCGCTGCGGCATCACCGACCTCGACCGCAAATACGATCTCGAGGAGCTGGCCAGCGGCGACACCATCTTCGCCGCAACCGGTGTCACCGACGGCACGATGCTGAAGGGTGTCGCCCGCACGCCTGCGGGCTATCGCACCGAATCGGTCGTGATGCGCGCCTCGACGCGCACCGTGCGTTTCATCCGCAGTGACCATATCAAGCGGGAGGTGCGGCCGTCTTGAGTGTCGAGACCGTTTCCGATGCGGCGCTGGGCGTCACGCGATCGCTGGCAGGCAGGCGCTGGCGGCTGCGCGAGGCGGACGAGCGGCTGGCAGCCCATATCGTGCAGGCGCACGGCCTGCATCCCGTCGTCGGGCGGGTGCTCGCGGGACGCGGGCTCGAGGCCGAAGAGGTGGCGGCCTTTCTCGATTCCTCGCTCCGCTCCGGTCTGCCCGACCCCTCCCTGCTCAAGGACATGGACACCGCCGCCAAACGCCTCGCGGCGGCGATCGTCGGTGGCGAGGAGGTCGCGGTCTTTGGCGACTATGACGTCGACGGCGCCACCTCGGCGGCGCTTCTCGGCCGCTTCTTTCGCGCTGTCGGCGGACGCCTCCGTCTCTATATCCCGGATCGCCTGAAGGAAGGATACGGTCCCAATGCACCGGCGCTTCTGCGCCTGGCCAGGGAGGGCGTGTCGCTGGTCGTCACCGTCGATTGCGGCATCCTGTCCTTCGCTCCGCTGGCGGCCGCCGCCGAGGCGGGCCTCGAGGTCATCGTGGTCGACCACCACAAGGCAGACGCGCAGTTGCCCGAGGCGGTGGCGGTCATCAATCCCAATCGCCTCGACGAGGATGGCACACTCGGCCATCTCGCCGCGGTCGGTGTCACCTTTCTCCTCGTCGTCGCCGTCAATCGCGCGCTCCGTGCGGCGGGTTGGTACCGGGAGGAGCGGCCCGAGCCCGACCTTAGGGACTGGCTCGACCTGGTGGCGCTCGGCACCGTGTGCGACGTGGTGCCACTCACCGGCCTCAATCGCATTCTGGTCGCGCAGGGCCTCAAGGTCATGACGCATCGCCGAAATGCGGGGCTTGCCGCGCTTGCCGATGTGGCGCGGCTGGCGGAGAAGCCGACCGCCTATCACCTCGGATTCCTGCTCGGTCCCCGCATCAATGCCGGTGGCCGCGTCGGCACACCCGATCTCGGTGCCTGCCTGCTGCTCGGCGACGATCCCGGGGAGGTGAAGGCGCTCGCGGAGCGGCTCGATGCGCTCAATGCCGAGCGTCAGGCGCTCGAGGCGGAGGTCCTTGAGGCGGCCATCAGCGGCATCGCCGCGGAGGTGGGAGACGGCGCGCCACATCCCGTCGTCTTTGCCGCCGGCCGGGGCTGGCATCCCGGCGTCATCGGCATTGTCGCCTCCCGGCTCAGCGAGCGTTACGGACGCCCGAGTGTGGTCATCGGCATCGGTGAGGACGGAACCGCCAGGGGCTCGGCGCGCTCGATCCCCGGCGTCGACATCGGCGCCGCGATCATCGAGGCCGCCCACCGCGGTCTGATCGGGCAGGGCGGTGGGCATGCCATGGCGGCCGGTCTGACGGCGCGCGCGGAGCAGCTCGACGGCCTGCGCGCCTTTCTCGCCGAGCGGCTCGAGACGCGGGTCGCGGCGGCGCGCGTCGGCCGTTGCCTCGATCTCGATGGCGTGCTGGGCGTCCGGGGCTGCGAGGTCGATCTGGTGGGCGAGCTCGACGCGCTCGCCCCGTTCGGCGTCGGCAATCCGGCGCCGCGCTTCGCCTTGCCCGATGTGACCATCGTTCGCGCCGACATCGTCGGCAAGGGCCATGTCCGGGCCATCCTTGCCGGCGGCGACGGGGCACGGCTCAAGGGTATCGCCTTTCGCGCAGCGGACAGCACGCTCGGCGAGGCACTCCTTGCCGGCGTCGGTGGCCGTTTCCATATCGCGGGCAGGCTCAAGCGCGACGACTGGGGTGTGACGCCGAAGGTCGAGCTCCTGATCGACGATGCGGCCACGGCCTGAGGACACCGCCTGCGGCAGGGGCCGCGAGGCTTGACGCCCCGGCGGGCCTGTGCTTAGAGAGCGCCCACTCCGCGCCGACGGCCCCTTCGTCTAGCGGTCCAGGACGCCGCCCTTTCACGGCGGAAACACGGGTTCGAGTCCCGTAGGGGTCACCATCACACGGCATTGCCGCGACCTTGGGGGGATTCCTCCGCCACGCGCCGGTCGGGCGCGGCGCCGACGGGGGCGGCGGGCCTCAGCGGCCGCAGACCTCGGCCGCCTGCGCGGTCGCCGTCTTCATCGCCTCGAGCATGGCATTGTAGCGATCGGGATCCTCGCGCGCGGCATCGATGACGGCGGCGAGCGCCGCCGGATCGTCGCCCAGCGTCGCCGCCGCGAACGCCATCATCGCGGCGAAACTGTCGTCGGGAAGCGCCGCCTTCAGCGCGTCGACATAGCAATCGCATTTTGCCGTGTCGGCGTTTTCCTCCGCCTTGCATGCATCGCGGATGCGCCCCTCGGCATCGGCCACGTCACCGGGCGCGGGCGCGGCGGCAAGAAGAAGGAGCGGCAGCAGAAACCTGCCACCACGGGGCGCACCGGGAGAATCGTGCGTGGCCATCGCTCAGCTCGCCTCGCGGACGGGAAAGAAAGCACTGGCGCGGAAGGTCATCACCACCTCGTCCTTCTGGTTGAGGATCCTGTAGGCATTGGTCACGATCCCCATGGCGGGATATTTGCGCGAGCGCCGGGTCTCGAGAATCGTGAGCTCCACCCGCAGCACGTCACCCGGATAGACGGGCCGCCGCCAGCGGATCTCGTCGACGCCGGGCGAGCCGAGGCTGGTGCCGCCGTTCGCCTCCATATGGTCGACCATCATGCGCATGGTCATGGCGCAGACGTGCCAGCCCGAGGCGCACAGGCGGCCGAAGATCGACTGTTTCGCGGCCTCATGATCGATATGAAAAGGCTGCGGGTCATACTTGCGTGCGAACTCGACCACCTCGGCCTCGGTCACCTCGTAGCCGCCGAAGCATTCGTTCTGGCCGGGCGCGAAATCCTCGAAATACAGGCGCCCCGGCCGCGTCATGTCCTCTGTGTCCATGCTCCCGGTCCCCATTCTGTCATGCGTACATCCCGCGTCCCGCGCGCCGCTCAGGTGGCGAAGCGGAAATGCATGATGTCCCCGTCCTGCACCACATAGTCGCGGCCTTCAAGCCGCATCTTGCCGGCTTCCTTCGCGCCCGCCTCACCGCCGCAGGCGACATAGTCCTCATAGGCGATGGTCTCGGCGCGGATGAAGCCCTTCTCGAAATCGCTGTGAATGACGCCGGCGGCTTGCGGCGCACGGGCACCACGGGTCACCGTCCAGGCGCGGGTCTCCTTGGGACCGGCGGTGAAGAAGGTGACGAGGTCGAGAAGGGCATATCCGGCACGGATGAGGCGGGCGAGGCCCGTTTCCTCGAGCCCCAATGCGGCGAGAAACTCCTGCCGCTCCTCTTCATTGGCGATCTGCGCGATCTCGGCCTCGATGGCGGCCGAGACGATGATCGCGCCGCTCCCCTCGGCCGCCGCACGCGCGGCGACGCGCGCCGATTGCGCATTGCCGGTGGCGGCCGATGCCTCCTCGACATTGCAGACATAGAGGACCGGCTTGGCGGTGAGTAGGCCGAGCAGGCGCAGTTGCCGGGCCTCCTCGCCGTCCGCCGGGCGGAACGCGCGCGCCGGTCTGCCCTCCTCGAGCAGCGTGATCACGCGCCGAACGAGCTCAAGGGTGGCTTTCGCTTCCTTGTCCTGGCCGCGGATGCGTCGCTCGAGCCCGGGAATGCGGCGCGTCAGCGACTCGAGATCGGCCAGCATCAGCTCCGTCTCGACGGTCTCGGCGTCGGCGATCGGGTCGACGCGGCCCTCGACATGGGTCACATCATCGTCCTCGAAACAGCGCAGGACATGGACGATGGCGTCGACCTCGCGAATATTGGCGAGAAACTGGTTGCCGAGCCCCTCTCCCTTCGAGGCGCCGCGCACCAGCCCGGCGATGTCGACGAAGGCAAGGCGGGTCGGAATCACCTCCTTCGATTTCGCGAGCCGGGCGATGACCGCAAGCCGCGGATCGGGGACCCCGACCTCGCCGACATTCGGCTCGATGGTGCAGAAGGGATAATTGGCCGCCTCCGCCGCCGCGGTGCTGGTGAGGGCGTTGAAGAGCGTCGATTTGCCGACATTGGGCAGGCCGACGATGCCACAGCGGAATCCCATCGTCCCTATCCCCGGTCCGGTTCGACCGCATCCCCCGCCGACGCGGCAGGCGGTGTCACGCGGCGTGCCACCTCGGTCATGAAGCGCGGCCAGTCGCGCAGGACGAGCCAGGGGGCGGCCGCCGCCACCGCGTCGCACACCTCGTCCACCAGCGGCCGCTCGGCTGCGGCGAAATCCGAGAGCACGTACGGGGTCACGCGGTCGCGGTCACCAGGATGGCCGATGCCGAGGCGCACGCGCACGAAATACGGTCCAAGATGGGCGATCAGCGAGCGGACGCCATTGTGCCCGCCATGGCCACCACCCTCCTTGACCCGCAGCTTGCCGAGCGCGAGGTCGAGCTCGTCGTGAAAGACGATGACGTCACGCGGCGCAAGGTCGTAATAGCGGGCGGCCGCGCCCACCGACTGTCCCGACTCGTTCATGAATGTCTGCGGCTTCAAGACAAGAACTTTTTTCTCGCCAATCCGGCCTTCGCGGAGAAGGCCGGAAAAGCGGTTGCGCTCGGCAGAAAAGCCATGCTGGCGGGCGATCGCATCCGCCACCATGAACCCGAAATTGTGGCGATGGCCGGCGTAGGAAGCGCCCGGATTTCCGAGGCCGGCGAAGAGGAACATCAGTCCTCGCCGCCCTCGCTCTCCTCCTCGCCCTCTTCCGCAGCCTCGGCCTCTTCGGCCGCTGCAGCTTCGGCCTCGGCCGCTTCCTCGGCCTCGGACTTGACCGCCGACGGCGCGGTGATGGTGGCGATGGTGAAGTCGCGATCGGTGATCGTCGGCCGGCACCCCTCGGGCAGGGACACGCTCGAGATTTTCACCGCATCATTGATGTCGAGGCCGGCGAGCGAGACCTCGATCGCCTCGGGGATGGTCGTCGCCGGCACGAGGAGCTCGATCTCGTGGCGCACGATATTGAGCACGCCGCCACGGCGGAGGCCCGGGCTCTCCTTGTGATCGGAGAATTTCACCGGCACCTCGACGGTCACCGTCGCGCCCTTGGCGAGGCGCAGGAAGTCGACGTGCAGAGGCATGTCGGTCACCGGGTGGAACTGGATGTCGCGCGGCAGGACACGTTCGGTGCGGTCTCCGATCCTGACCTCGAACTGATGGGCGAGAAAGCCACCGCGATTGAGAATGCGGATGAGATCGTTGCGATTGAGGGTGATCATCTCGGGCGCCTTTTTGGCACCGTAGATGACGGCCGGCACGCGACCGGCGCGGCGGGCGGCGCGGGCGGATCCCTTTCCGGCCTTGGCGCGCGGCTCCGCTGCGAGCGAGAGGATGTCTGCCATCGGTGTGTTCTCCGTGATCTGAAAGAATAGACAGCGTGCCCGGCCTCCAGGGATGTCCGGGCGGACGCGCCGGGCGGTGTAGCGCCACGGCGCGGCAAATGCAAGCGATCCGGCATCAGCGGCGGCCGGATGGGCTCGCCCTTCGACGCGCTCAGGGCGAACGGATGTTTTCTCGCCGTCCGCTTTTAGGGGGGGCAGGAGGAAGCGGCCTGTGCAGCTCCGTTGGCGCTGAGGAGGCGCGGCACGCGCCGTCTCGAAGCGCCGGGCGCGGTCCGTTCGGCTTGCCCTTCTGGCCGGACCGAGAATCACTCCCGCGCCATGGCCGTCATCGCGGCGAGGGCGAATTTCTGGGTCTGTGCGGGTCCGTTCTCGAGCGGTTCTGCACCGGACATGTCGGCGATCCCGTCCCAGGCGGCGGCGATGGCCTCCGGCGTCGCCGCGGGGCCGAGATAGGATCCCTTCGTCTCGACCATGCGGGCGCAGGCGAAATGGCCGCCGCCGGCGGAGAGAATCTGGCCGTTGGGCGCTTTCTCATGGGCGAGGAAAAGCACCGCCGGGGTGACGAGCTCGGGCGCGAAGAGATCGCGGATCTGAGCCGGGAAAAGGTCTTCCGTCATGCGCGTGGTGGCGATGGGGGCGACGGCGTTCACATGAATGCCGTCTCTTGCACCCTCGAGCCGCAGCACGTTCATGAGCCCGACCAGACCCATCTTGGCGGCGCCGTAATTGCTTTGCCCGAAATTGCCGTAGAGCCCCGAGGACGAGGTGGTGAAGACGACACGGCCATAGCCCTGCTCCCGCATAGAGGGCCAGGCGGCATGGGTGCAAAGGACCGAACCCATGAGATGCACATCGAGCACCGCCGCGAAATCCTCGAGCGACATCTTGGCGAAGGTCTTGTCGCGCAGGATGCCGGCATTGTTGACGAGAATGTCGACGCGGCCGAAGGCCTCGATCGCATCCGCAATGAGCTGTCGTGCGCCCTCGGGGTCAGCCACCGAGGCACCGTTGGCGACCGCCTCGCCGCCGCCGGCGCGAATTTCTTCAACGACCTTGCCGGCCGCCTCCGAGGCGCCTCCCGTCCCGTCGAGCGCGGCGCCGAGATCGTTGACCACCACCCTTGCGCCGAGACGCGCGAAGGCGAGCGCGTGCGCCCGCCCGAGTCCGCCGCCGGCACCGGTCACGATCGCCACGCGGCCGTCGAATCGCATCGTCACTGTCGCAGTCTCCCCTCGAATGTGGCTTCGTCATCCCGGCCGCGGCTGCTCCACTTCTCTACCGGGATCATCGGGGCGGCGGCAAGGCCGCGCTTTCCCCCTTCGCGCTTCTCGTAATGGCCGCTGCCGCCCTTGGACTCTTGTGGTATCTGCGCCGCAAGCGCTGGCTATGAGCGCTGGAAGTCATAGACCGGGCCCAGATCGAGAATCCGTGTCAGCTCGTCGAGCGCGATGCGGCCTTCGTCGAGCAGTGCCGGATCGCCGAGATCGCCCGGGGCCAGGCGGTCGCGGTAATGGCGCGCGACCCAGGCCTCGAGCGCCTCGAAGAGCGCCTCATCGGCGACAACACGGGCTCCAAGCGCGGTTCGCTCGGCCTCGTCCAGCACGACCCGTAGCCGCAGGCAGGCCGGGCCGCCGCCATTGCGCATGCTCTGGCGGACATCGAGATAGACCGCCTCGCCGATCGGACCGTCGCCGGCGACGAGTTCGTCGACATAGGCCCTGGCGGCCGGTGTCTCCGCGACCTCCTGCGGCAGGATGAGGGTCATGCGCTCGGCACCGGGCGGCGAGACGAGCTGCGAGTTGAAGAGATAGGATCGGACCGCATCTTCCAGACTGACAGCACTCCGCGGCACCTCGATGAAGCGGAAGTCGATCCCCGGCGCGGCACGGCGGAGATCGTCCTGCAGCGTGGCCGCATCGACGAAGGCGTCCTCGTGATAGAAGAAGACGTGGCGATTGGCGACCGCCACCACGTCATTGTGGAAGGCGCCGCCATCGATGGCGACCGGATTCTGCTGCACGAAGAGGGCGTGCCGCGTGCCGTGCTGACGGGCGATCGCTTCGCAGGCCTCGCGGGTCTGGCGCGCGGGAAAGCGTTTCGGACCCTCGTCCGTCGCGAAGGCGCGGCGGCCATAGACGAACAGGTGGAGACCGGCGCCGCCATAGGCGGTGCAGAATCGATTGTGGTTGGCCGCGCCCTCGTCGCCGAAATGGGTGGCACCGGGGAGCGGATCGTGATGCGCGAAGTGTCGTCCTTCGGGGAAGATCGCCCTCAGCACGCGGCCGGTCACCGGCGGCTCGATCGAGCGATGGAACATGGCGACCAGATTGGCCGGCGTCAGGTGAACGCGGCCATCGGCGCTGTCCGCCGAGGGCGTCACGGTGGCGGCGTTCGCAGTCCACATCGGCGATGCGGAGGCGACATTGAGCACCAGCTCAGGCCGGGTGCGCCAGGCCGCCTCGACCACCGCCCGGTCGCTGCCCGAGAATCCGAGCCGGCGCAGGGTGGGGACATGCGGCCGCTCATGCGGTGGCAGGACGGCCTGCACCAGACCGAGCGCGTGCAGGCGCCGCATCTTGGCGATTCCCTGCAGCGCCGCCTCGCGCGGATTGGAGATCCTGCCGGCATTCTCGGTCGCGGCGAGATTGCCATAGGAGAGGCCCGCATAATTGTGCGTCGGCCCGACAAGACCGTCGAAATTGACCTCGCTGGCACTCATGATTCTTCCTCCGCCGCGCAAAGGCCGCGGGTCGCGATCGGCTGCGCCCGATCCTCCGGGTCCGCGAGGCTCGCCACCGGAGAGGCACAGTAGTCGGCAGCATAATAGGCGCTCGGGCGGTGATTGCCCGAGCGCCCGATGCCGCCGAAGGGTGCCGCCGAGGAGGCCCCCGTCGTGGGCCGGTTCCAGTTGACGATGCCGGCGCGCGCACGCAGGTAAAACGGCCGATAGAGCGCCGCATTGTCCGAGACGAGGCCGGCGGCGAGGCCGTAGCGCGTGTTGTTGGCCTCGGCGAGGGCGGCGTCGAAATCGGGCACACGGATGACCTGCAAGAGCGGGCCGAAGACCTCGCCGTCCGGGCGGTCGGGCACCGCCGTGACATCGAGGATGCCGGGGGCGAGAAAGGCGTCACCGCGCTCGAGCCGGTGCGGCGGCAAAAGCGCGACCGCACCCCGTTCCAGCAGGGCCGCGGCCGCATCGAGCACGCGTTCGGCCGCGGCGGCCGAGACGACGGGCCCCATGAATGGCTCCGGATCGTCATCGAAGGCGCCGACGCGGATGCGCCCGGCAAGCGCGACCAGTGTCTCGAGGATGGCGTCGCCTTCCGCGCCCTCTGGCACGATCAGCCGGCGGGCGCAGGTGCAGCGTTGCCCCGAGGTGATGAAGGCCGACTGCAGGATGAGCAGGGCCGCCGCCTCGCGGTCGGCGACATCCCACACGATGAGCGGGTTGTTGCCACCCATCTCGAGAGCGAGAATCTTTCCCGGTTCCTCCGCCATTTGCCGCGCCAGCGCGCGGCCGGTCTCGAAGCTGCCGGTAAAAAGCAGGCCGTCGATGCCCGGATGCGCGGAAAGCGCCATGCCGGTCTCGCGTGCACCCTGTACGAGATTGAGGACTCCACGCGGCAGGCCGGCCTCGATCCACAGGCGCACCATCGCCTCCGCGGTCAGCGGCGTCAGCTCGCTCGGCTTCAGCACCACGGTGTTGCCGGCGAGAAGCGCCGGGACGATATGTCCGTTCGGCAAATGGCCGGGAAAGTTGAAGGGGCCGAAGACGGCGAGCACGCCGTGCGGGCGGTGGGTGAGCCGCTGTCTGACGCCGCCGGCGACGTGTTCCCGCGTCGGCGTACGTTCTTCATGGGCGGCGATCGAAATCGCGACCTTGCCGACCATGGCAGCCACCTCGCCGCTGGCGTCCCACAGCGGCTTGCCGGTCTCGCGGGCGATGGTGCGCGCGAGATCGGCCCTGGCGGCGTCCACCGTTCTCGCGAATGTCTCGAGCAGCGCGACGCGCTCGGCAAGCGGCCGTCCGGCCCAGTCGGGAAAGGCGCGCCGCGCCGCATCGACGGCATGGCCGACGTCCTTCTCATCGGCGGCCCGGCCCTGCCACAGGATGTCACCGCCCGCCGGGTCGGTGCTTGCGAAGAGAGGTCCCCCGCCGGCCACCCACGCGCCATCGATATGAAGATGTCCGTCGCTCATACGCGGTTCCTCTTGCGTCTGAGGGGCGCGGTCAACACCCGCTCGCCGACCGAGATGCCGAGAACCTCCGCCGCCCGGCGATCGAGCACGATGCCGCGGCCGCCACGGTCCGCGATTGGCGAACGCGTGATGCGGAAGTCGGGCAGGCGCGAGGACGCGACCATGCGCACGTCACCATTGCCCGTGCCGTCGAGATCGGCGATGTCGAACACCTTGCGCCGCCGTGTGGCGCGGACGGTCTGAATGTCCTTGCGCGGCACCTCGTAGCAGGGGCCACCATCGAAGATGTCGACCGCACCGCCGAAGCGGAAACCCTCTTCTGTGAGCAGCCTCACGGCGCCGCGCGCGGCGTCGTGCGGCTTGCCGATCACCGCCTGTGCCGCGGCGGGCAGGAGCGTCGTGTAAATGGGGAATTTGGGCATCAGGTCGGCGATGAACTGTGAATTGCCCATGCCGCTCAGACGATCCGCCTCGAAGAAGTCCATGCCGAAGAAATGGCGCCCGATGGCGTTCCAGAAGGGGGAGTGGCCCTCGTCGTCGACCCAGCCGCGGATCTCCGCCATGACGATGTCGGCGAAGCGCTTCGGATAGCCCGCCATCATCAGGTAACGCGCCTTGGACAGCAGCGCGCCGTTCGTGCCGCGGCGGTGATCGGGGCGCAGGAACAGGGTGCCGATCTCGGTCGCACCGGCATAGTCGTTGACGAGTTGCAGGAGCTTGGTGTCGACCTTTTTTTCCGGCTCGTGGCTCTGTTGCGTGAGATGCAGCAGGCGGTAGCTGTAGAAGGGCTGTGCGAGACCGACGGCGGCGAAGATTCCCGAGGTACCGACGACCTCCCCGTGCTCCGTCTCCTCGGCGGCGAAGAGATAATACTCGTCGCCGGGTTCCTTCACATCCGCGGCGAAACTCGCGATCGAATGCGCGATCCTCTTCGCCAGAACCGCCTCGCTCGGGGGCAGGGTGGTGAGCCCGCCGCCGGTCGAGAGCGAGAGCGCATAAAGCGTCTCGAGATCGTCCTCGCGTACCGATCTCAGAAAGAGCATGGCCTAGGTGCCCTTCTCGCGCTCGAGCTCGGGGAATTGCCCGTCGGCGAAGGCCATCAGGGTGAGGGCCGAAAGCTTCGCCCGCTCGACGAGGCTGTCGACGAGCACGAACTCCTTGTCGCTGTGGATGTCGCCGCCGCGGACGCCGAGCGTGTCGACATTGGGCAGGCCGGCGGCGGCGAGATTGTTGCCCTCGCAACAGCCGCCCGTCGGCTTGTATTGAACCTCTATTCCGAGCGCTGTGCCGCAGGCGGCGACCGCCGCCATCAGCGCCTTATTGGCCGGGCTCAGGGTCTTGGGGGGGCGGTTGAAGCCGCCGTGCCGGCTCAATGTGATGCCCTCGCGCTCGCCGATTGCGTGCTCGATCCCGGCGAATTCCGACTCGATCCAGCGCATGTCGGCGGTGCTCGTCACCCGGACATTGACACCGAGCACGGCCCGGTCGGGGACGATGTTCGGCGCGGTGCCGCCGGAGATCACCGCCGGATTGACGGTGACGCCGGGCCGCCGGCCATTGAGTGCGTCGAGTGCCGTGACAAGCTGAGCGGTGGCCACGATCGCATTGCGCCCCGACGCAAAATCGCGCCCGGCATGTGCCGCGCGCCCGCGAATGACGAAGGTGAAATTGCCCGAGCCCTTGCGTGCGCCGGCGAGCGTGCCGTCGGCCAGCGCCGGCTCGTAGGTGAGCCCGATATCGGCGGTGGGTGCGCGCTCGACCAGAACCGCCGCCGAGCCGATGGAGCCGATCTCCTCGTCCGGGCTCAGGAGCACCTCCCAGCCAAGATCTTGCGCAAAGGGCGAGGCCTCGAGTGTGGCGAGCGCCTCGAGCATCACCACGATGCCGCCCTTCATGTCGGCGACGCCGGGACCGTTGATCGTGTTCTCGTCGAGAAATCGCGGGCTCTGGAACGGATGATCGGCGGGAAAGACGGTGTCGACATGCCCGCTCAGCAGCACCTTGCGTGGCGCATCCGGGCGCTTGCAGAAGCGATGGACCGGCCCCAGCGGCCGCGGCACGAGGCTGCCGTCCGGCGTCACCCGTTCCGCCGCCGGCAGGCGCCGGATCTCGTGTTCGGCACCGAGCGGCGCAAAGGCCTCGCCGACAATCTCCCCCATCCGCTCGAGGCCGGCGAGATTGTCGCTACCGGAATTGATGCGCGACCAGGCGAGCACGGTCTCGATCATCGACTCTTGGCGGCGATCGAGCCGCGCCAGCGCGTCGCGGTAGCGGTCGGCATCGAGATCAGGATGGTGTGGCATCGAATGCGCATCCGACATGGAGCGGCACCATAGGCGCCGCCGGCGCAGCACTCAAGACGGCGATTTACGCCCTCCGTTTAGAACGCGCTGCCCCTTTCGTCGCATCGGGGGCACCGCTTGTCGCAGACGGGTTCGATCATGCGGTCCGATCGCTAGGATGGTCGATACAAAAGATGAAGGACCGCAAGAAGAGACGGCCCAAAACGCGACAGCATGAGGATCACAAGATGACACGAGCCCTGATCGTAGACGGATACGAACTCTTTCGCGCCTCCTTGCGCGAGATCATCCTGGCCAGCGGAGGCGCTGAGGAAATCGAGGAAGCGGCGACAAGCGGGGGCTTTTTCCGCGCCGCCATGACCGGCGAGCCGGTGTCGCTCGCCGTTATCCATCCGCCCTCCATCGGGTTGAGCGAGAGCGATTGCCTGCGCTTGGCCGATCGGCTTTTGAGCGAGGCGCGGATCATTCTCTTTCGCGATTCCAACCATGCCGCCGCGAATGCGGCGGCGAGCCATTCGCGCGTAGCTGTGCTGCCGCGCGATGCCGGTTGCGCGGAGGTCGCCGCAGCGGTCGCCGCAGCGGTCGCCGCGGACCCGGTCGCAAACCCCGTCTCGCAGGACGAAAGAGCAGCCCTCAATGGCGTCCCTGACGGCATGGCGGCGGCGCGCTCGCTGTCGCGGCGGCAGCGCGAGATCATGGCGATGGTTGCCGAGGGTCTCGCCAACAAGGAGATCGCGCACCGCCTCGGCATTGCCGAAGGGACGGTGAAGGCGCATATCCATGCCGTCTTTCGTGCGCTTGGCGTCACCAACCGGACGCAGGCCGTGGTGCGCTACGGACCGGCGCTCCGCGCGGCGGGCTGAAGAGGCCGGCAACCGCTCCAGTCAATGCGTTTCAAGCTGCGCGGACCGGCCTATGGTCCGCATGCCCGGGATCGTGTATGTGATCGGCTTTCCGGGGCAGCCGCTGGGACGGCACAGGGGAGCGGGGCCGATAGATGGTGGATCAGAAAGGGCAGACGGGTAGCAGCGCAAGGCGCATCGAGCCGATTCCGAATTTCTTCATCGTCGGCGCGCCGAAATGCGCGACCACCGCGATGGACGCCTATCTCGCGGCGCATCCGGATATCTACATGGCGCCATACAAGGAGATGCATCTCTTTGCCCGCGATCTCAAGCCCGACCCTGACGGACGCTTAGCGGCCCGCTACCGGAGCGCCTTCGAGGCTGTCGCGGACGAAGCGGTCGTCGGAGAAAGCTCGGTCTTCTACATGCTCTCCGAGGTGGCAGCGCGGGAGATCGCGGCATTCCAGCCGCGGGCAAAGATCCTCATCATGCTGCGTGATCCGATCGACGTCATTGCCTCGCATCATTCACAGATCGTTTATGAGGGCCATGAAAGCGAAAAGGACATAGCGCGGGCCCTGTCGCTGGAGGCGAAACGCCGCGCGAGCCACAGGGGACGCGCCCTGACGATAGCGGAGAAGGTTCTGCACTATCGCGATGTCGTTCGCTTTGCCGCGCAGATCGAGCGATTCCTTGCCCATTTTCCGCGTGAGCAGGTCCATATCGTCCTTTATGACGATGTCCGGCGGGACCTTCCTGCGGCCTATGAGGGCATCCTGCGTTTCCTCGGAGTCGACCCCGCATTCCGGCCAGACTTTGAGGTGCGCAACGCGAACAAGGTGGTGCGCAGTCGCGCTATGAGGCGCTTTCTCCGGCAGACTCCCGAATGGTTTACGCGCACCGCGCGTTTTCTACTTCCAAGGCGGCATGTACGGCATCGCCTTCGAGCGCGTCTCGAGCAGCTCAACGCGCGGTTTACAGAACGCCGGCCACCATCGCCGGAACTGCGGGCAGGACTTGCTAACGAGTTGCGCTCCGAGGTAGAGCGGCTCGAGCGGCTTCGCGATCGCGACCTGTCGCACTGGTGCCGGAGTGAGCCGATCCCCGATCACACGCAGCAGCCACGATGACTGACGCGACCTCCAGTGATCGCCAGATGGCGCGTGGCGGTGCCTGGATGGTTCTCATGCGCTGGACCATGCGCGGCATCGGCCTTCTGAGCACGCTCATCCTCGCCCGCCTGCTGACGCCGGCCGATTTCGGCGTCATCGCCATGGCGATGATTGTCGTCGGCCTGCTCGAGATCCTGGCGCAGACCGGGGTCGATCTGGCGATCATCCGCGAGAAGGATCCGCGCCGGGAGGATTTCGATTCCGCCTGGACGCTGCAGATCATGATCTCACTCGCGGTAGGGCTCATGCTGGTGCTTTCTGCGCCATTCGCGGCCGCCGCTTTCGACGAGCCGAAGATCGAGCCGGTGATTCAGGCGCTCGCCCTGCGCTCGCTGCTGTCGGGATTCACCAATGTCGGAACTATCGAGTTCCGGCGGCGACTCGATTTCCGCACCGAGTTCCACTACAATATCGTCAAGCGGCTCGCGAATTTCGCCATCGTCGTCACGGCAGCGCTCATCCTGCGCAATTACTGGGCGCTGGTCATCGGCATGATCGCGGCGCAGATCGTCGAGGTCGGGATCAGCTATCTCTATCACCCCTATCGCCCGCGCCTGTGCTTCGCCCGCGTGAAGGCGCTGTTCTCTTTCTCCGCCTGGCTCATCTTCTATCGCATCGCCCGCTATTTCAGCTATCGCATCGACCAGTTCGTGGTCGGCGGCTTCGCGGGAACCGCCTTCATGGGGAACTATTATGTCGCTTATGATCTTGCGACCTCGCCGACGAACGAGTTGGTGGTTCCCATGGGGCGCGGGCTCTACCCCGTCTATGCGCGGCTCAAGGACGATCCTCCCGCGCTCGTCGCGGCCTATCTGAAGGCGCTCGGCACGGTCACGCTCCTGCTCGTGCCGCTCGGCTTCGGCCTCGCCGCCGTGGCACCGGATGCGGTGCCCGTCCTGCTTGGTGCGAAATGGCACGCCGCGATCCCGCTCGTGGAAATTCTCGCCGTCTTCGGCGTCTTCTTCGGGATCTCGAACACGATCGAGGTGCTGCTCACCGTCATCGGCCGCGTGCGTCTGCTCGCCGCCCTCAGTTTCTCGCAGATCGGGTCGCTTGCGCTGGCGCTCTATCTGGTCGCAAAATTTGTCGGGGTCGACGCCATCGCCGCGGTGCGATGCGCGGTCGCCATCCTGACCTTGCCCTTCGTCTTTCTGGTGCTCCGGCGGGTGCTGCCGATCGGTGTCGGAGCCACCTTGCGGGCGCTCTGGCCGCCCCTTGCGGCGGGGCTCGTCATGGTCGCCTGTGTGCTCGCGGTACAAGGCGGCGACCTGCCTTCGGCCTTGCGGCTCGTGCTCGAGATCGGTGCCGGCGCTCTCAGCTACACAGCCGCAGTGCTCGCCATCTGGTATCTGCGCGGCAGCCCCGATGGCGCGGAGAAGGCGGCCGTCGACTGGTGCCGCAGGCGCCTCGTGCCGCGCGCAATCTAGGGCCGCTTGTAGACGACCCCCGCCTTCATCACGAAATCGACATGCTCGAGCCGGCTCACATCGGCGAGCGGGTCGCCCTCGACCGCGATCAGGTCGGCCCTGAGGCCGGGCGCGATGCGGCCGCGGTCGGGCCGCTTGATAAGCTCTGCGGCAACGGTGGTGGCGCTGCGGATGGCGCCGATCGGGGTCTGTCCGAGCGCTACCTGGGCTGCGAACTCGCGCGCATTTTCACCGTGCGGATAGACCCCGGCATCGGTGCCGAAGGCGATCTTGAGGCCATATCTGAGCGCCCGTTTGTAGCTCTCGACCATGGCCTTGGCGACGGTGCGCATCTTGGCCTGAATGGGGGCGGGCAGCGCACCCATGTCGATCGCTCTGGTGAGATAGATATTGGGCACCACATAGGCCCCCGCGCGCTTGATCACTCTCGCCGCCTCCTCGGTCATCATGCTGTCATGCTCGATCGAGTCGATGCCCGCCTTGGCGGCGGCGATGATACCCTCGGTGCCGTGCGCATGGGCGGCGATGACGAGGCCGTGGCGATGCGCCTCGTCGGCGGCGGCCTTGAGTTCCTCGAGGCTGTATTGCTGCGCACCGACCGGGCCCTCGAAGGAGAGCACGCCGGCAGTGGCGCAGATCTTGACCGTTTTCGCCCCGTGCTTGATCTGGTAGCGTACCGCCTTCAGCACCTCGTCGACGCCGTCCGCGGTGCCCTCTGCGGGTGTCTGCTCGGCGATCCCGGGGGCGAAGCCGGTGACGTCGCAATGCCCGCCGGTGATCGACAGCGCGTGCGCCGCGGGCAGCATGTCAGGCCCGATCACCCATCCCTTGTCGATGGCGTGCATGAGCGCGACATCGGCGAAACCGCCGCCGCCGAGATCGCGCACCGTGGTGAAGCCGGCGAGCAGCGTCTTTTTCGCATTGCGGGCACCCCTGAGCGCGAGGTCGCCGGCGGTGTCGCGCACCGGCGAGTCCTCCCATCCCGGCTCGATGTCATAGACGAGATGGGTATGCACATCGATGAGACCGGGGAGAAGCGTACGATCGCCGAGATCGACGGTCGCGGCATCCGCGGGCAGCGCGTCGGGATTGATCGCGGCGATGCGCCCCTGGTGCACGAGAATGGTCGCCGGCGCAACGAGGCGTCCGGCCTCGACATCGAGATACCGCGCCGCCTTGACGACGGTATCGGCCGCTGCCGCCGCGCCCGCAAGGCCGAGCGCCACAAGTCCCGCAAGGACCAGACCGGTCAGGCGTCGCATGGCATCCTCCCCCTTGTTGCCGTTCCTGGCTGCGGCGCGCAGTATGGCGCCGCGGCCAGGTGGGGGCAAGCGGCGGTCCGGTGTCGATCGTATTCTTGCGCCGCCACGCGCGATGGCTTTGGCCCGGGGCGCAGCATCCTCCCTTGCCGCCGCCGCCGGCGCCCTTCATTATGACAAGCCGCGCGGCCTGGTCGCGCTGATGTGGGACATCACGGTAAAGGAGAAACCGGGCGGCCTTCGGCGGTCGCGAGAGGATTGGGAACGGGGTCCAGGGTCATGGAAACGCCGCGGGTGAGGGTGCCGGCAGGATCGAGCGAGCTGAGAACGCTCTACCCGCCGATCGATCCCTATGAGAGCGGGCATCTCGCGGTCGGTGACGGGCACGAGATTTATTTCGAGGTTTCCGGGAATCCCGCCGGCATTCCGGTGGTGTTCCTGCATGGCGGGCCGGGCGGCGGCACCGCCCCCGTGCAACGTCGCTTCTTCGATCCGGCGCGCTACCGCATCGTGCTCTTTGATCAGCGGGGCTGCGGCCGCTCGCGACCGCATGCGAGCATCGAGGCCAATACCACCTGGCACCTTGTCGCCGACATCGAGCGCCTGCGGGAGCATCTCGGCATAGAACGCTGGCTTGTCTTTGGCGGCAGTTGGGGCAGCACGCTCGCGCTTCTGTATGCCCAGCATCATCCCGGGCGTCTTACCGGCCTTGTGCTCCGCGGCATCTTTCTCATGCGCGCGCGCGATATCGACTGGTTCTACCGTCGGGGAACGAACGCGATTTTTCCCGAAGCCTGGGCCGACTTCGTCTCCGTCATCCCGCCGGACGAGCGTGACGACCTGATTGCCGCCTACTTGCGGCGCCTCAACGGCGAGGATGCCGAGGAACAGATGCGGGCGGCGCGTGCCTGGAGCCGCTGGGAAAGCCACTGTGTCACGCTCGTTCCCGAAAGGACGCAGTTGCAACAGGCGGAATCGCGGCATTTCGCGCTCGCCTTCGCACGCATCGAGTGCCACTATTTCCATCACGGCGGCTTTCTCGAGCGCGACAATCAGATTCTCGAGGACTGCCACCGCATCCGGCACCTGCCGACCGTCATCGTGCAGGGGCGCTATGATGTGATCTGCCCGCCCGTTGCCGCAGTCGAGCTCAAGGCGGCATTGCCGGATGCGGCGCTTCGGATCGTGCCCGTCGCCGGCCATTCCGCCTTCGAGCCCGGTATCGTGCACGAGCTGGTGACGGCGACGGAGTCCTTCGCGAGGCGGCTTGAAGCATAAATTTCTTCTCCGCCGGGGCGACTGCCAATATCATCGCCGCCGCATCGCGCGATGCACCATCGGGACCAAATGGGAGGTTTGGGGAAAAATGTCACGGTTTCGCATCAAGCCGCTCGGCGACATTCTTGAACACGCCGAAAAGAAGCGGCTCAAGCGCCAGCTCGGTGCAGGCGATCTTGTCCTGCTCGGGATCGGCTGCACGATCGGCACTGGCATCTTCGTGCTGACAGGGGTCGGTGTCGCGAAGGCCGGCCCCGGGCTCATGATTGCCTTCGTTGTCGCCGGGCTCGCCTGCGCCTTCGCCGCGCTCGCCTATGCCGAGCTGACGGCGATGGTGCCGGTATCGGGCTCGGCCTACACCTACACCTATGCCGTGCTCGGCGAGGCGGTGGCCTGGCTCGTCGGCTGGAATCTGGTGCTCGAATATGCGGTCTCTGCGGGCGCGGTGGCGGCCGGCTGGTCCGGCTATGTGACCGGGATCCTCGCGCAGGGGGGATTTCACATACCGCCCGAATGGACGACCGCCTACCGCAATGGCGGGATCATGGATCTGCCGGCGGTGCTGGTGTCGCTCTTCATCACCCTGCTTCTTGTCCGGGGCACGCATCAGAGCGCGGTGGTCAACCGGATTCTCGTCGCTGTCAAGCTGGCGGTGCTGGGCATCTTCATCGTGCTTGCGGCACCGAAGGTCGACGTCGGCAACTGGGACCCCTTCCTGCCCTTCGGCTGGTTCGAGCGCGTCGGCTTCGGCGAGAATGTCGGCGTCTTCGCGGCGGCGGCAATCATCTTTTTCGCCTATATCGGTTTCGACGCCGTCTCCACCGCGGCGGAGGAGACGCGCAATCCCAACCGCGACCTGCCGATCGGGCTTATCGGCTCGCTCGTCATCTGCACGCTCATCTATATCGCGGTGAGCGCCGTCGCCACCGGTGCCCTCAATTATACCGAACTCGCGAACAGCAAGGAGCCGCTGGCGCTCGTCCTCAGACAGGCCGGATTCGTCTTCGGCTCGACCATTCTTGCGCTGGGCGCCATCGCCGGCATCACCACCGTGCTGCTCGTGCTCCTTTACGGGCAGACGCGAATCTTTTTCGTCATGTCGCGCGACGGGCTGCTGCCGGAATTCGCAAGCCGGCTGCATCCCCGCTTTCACACGCCGCATGTGGTGACCATCATCACCGGGCTCTTCGTCGCCTTCATCGCCGGCTTCTTCCCGCTCGACGAGATTGCGGCGCTGTCCAATATCGGCACGCTGTTCGCCTTTGTCGCGGTGGCGGGCGGGGTCATGGTGCTGCGCGTCACCGATCCCGATCGGCATCGCCCGTTCCGCACCCCCTATGTGTGGATCATTGCGCCGCTCGCGATCCTGAGCTGCGGCGCGCTGATGTACTTCCTGCCGACGGAGACCTGGTTCCGCTTCCTCCTGTGGAGTCTTCTCGGCATGGTCATCTACGCCTTCTACGGCTATCGCCACAGCCCGCTGCATCCGGCACGTGCCGCCGCGGCAATGGGTGATGGAGATACCCCGCCGGCACCCGAGCTCTAGGGCGTGCCGGGACTTGCACGGGCCATGCCGCTGGGCTAAAGCGGCGTGGCCCCATTTCTGCCGGTGAGTGAGCGCAGCATGCCGAGACGGACCGATATCGATAGCATTCTCGTCATCGGTGCCGGCCCCATCGTCATCGGCCAGGCCTGCGAGTTCGACTATTCCGGCACCCAGGCCTGCAAAGCGCTCAAGGCCGAGGGCTATCGCGTCATCCTCGTCAACTCGAACCCGGCGACGATCATG
>JBHHTO010000017.1:0-20021 GCA_046753425.1 Rhodothalassiaceae bacterium
GCATGCCGTTTCTGCCCTCGCTTCCCGAGCCGACCAACCTTGCCGACGTGATCCGGGCCTTTCCCGAAGGCTGGGCCGAGATGCTGGCCTATCACGACCACATCCTGCGTGGCGAGAGCCCGCTCGGCATCGCCGAGCGCGAGCTCATCGCCGCCTATGTCTCCGGGCTCAACGGCTGTCGCTACTGCCTGAATGCGCACCGCATGTACGCCGAGTCCTACGGCATCGCGGAAGGCGTCGTCGACCGGCTGCTCGACGACCCCGACACGGCGCCGCTGCCCGATCGCCTGCGCCCGGTCCTCGCCTATGTCCGGCTCCTCACCAGGGAGCCAGAAGCCCTGACGAAGGCGCATGTCGACGCCATCCTCGCCGCCGGCTGGCCGGAACGCGCGGTCGCCGACGCGGCCCGGGTGACGGCGCTCTACAATTTCATGAACCGCATCATCATCGGTTTCGGCGTCGATCCCTTCGATGACCATTATGCGCGGCGGCTCGCGGCGGTACGCAAGCAACCGCTCGAGAGGCGTCGCGAGGCCAGCCGGCGCGCCATCGGCAGCGACACCTACCGCGCCTACGGACGCAGTCTCGGCATCATGGACTGAGTGCGCGGCGAGTTGCGAAGGCAGGCCGGGCTGCGCTAGGAAGAGAGGTCGCTGCAGCCTTCTTTCAAGGTGCCCGGGCCGTCATGGCGCTTTACCTGCCGATCGCGGAGATGTCCCTCAACATCTTTCTCCTGATCGGCATCGGTGCGGTCGTCGGCTTTCTCTCTGGCATGTTCGGGGTTGGCGGCGGCTTTCTCATGACGCCGTTCCTCATTTTCGTCGGGGTGCCGCCGACGGTGGCCGTCGCGACCGGCGCCAATCTCATCAGCGCAAGCTCGGTCTCCGGTGCGATCGCCCATTTCCGGCGCAATGGCGTCGATGTGAAAATGGGCAATATCCTTATCGCCGGCGGTGCCGTGGGCTCGATCATCGGCGCCTGGCTTTTCGCCTATCTGAAATCCATCGGGCAGGTGGACCTCCTGATCTCGCTCGCTTATGTGGCCTTTCTCGGTACATTGGGGGCGCTGATGCTGCGCGAGAGCCTGGTCGCGCTCTGGCGCCGCCATCGCGGTGCGCCACCACCGCCGCGCCGCCGCACGCCGCGCGGCTGGTTGCGGGCGCTGCCCTTCAAGACCCGCTTTCGTGCCTCGCGGCTTTATTTGTCCGTGCTGCTGCCGCTCGCCGTCGGCGCCCTCGTCGGCATGCTGGCCGCCATCCTCGGGGTCGGCGGCGGCTTCATCATGATCCCGGCGATGATCTACATCCTCGGCATGCCGACCAATGTCGTCGTCGGCACCTCGCTCTACCAGATCATCTTCGTGACCGCGATCATCACCGTCCTGCACGCGGTCGGCACGCAGTCGGTCGACATCGTCCTCACCCTGCTCCTGCTCGCCGGCGCCGTGCTCGGTGCGCAGGCGGGCGCCCGCTTCGGGCTCGCGCTGAGGGCCGAACAGCTGCGCGCGCTGCTGGCGCTCATCGTCCTCGGCGTCGGGGTCCGGATGGCGCTCGATCTCGTCGTCGCACCGGACGAGCCCTATTCGATCGCGGTGCTCGAGAAATGACCCGCGGCCTGCTTTTCGCCTGCACGCTCCTGCTGCTGTGCGGACGGGTCACGGCGCAGGAGCTCGTCCCCGACGTGTCGCGCCGCATCGTCGAGCTGAGCTACGATTTCACCGGCACCGATCTCCTCCTTTTCGGTGCCATCGCGGGACCGGACGAAGCGGGTGGGCAGATCGATGTCGTGGTGACGCTCGAGGGACCCGCGGAGACCGTCCTCGTGCGTCGCAAGACACGGGTCGCCGGGATATGGATCAACACAGAGAGTGCGCGCATTGTGAAGGCGCCGGGATTCTATGCCCTCGCGGCGACGCGCACACCCGAGACCATTGCGGACCCGTCCTTTCTCGAACAGGCGGGGCTCGGGCTCTCCCATCTCGATCTCGACATTTCCGGCGTGGCCACTGCGACGGAACGGAGCGCCTTCCGCGCCGGCTTCCTGCGCAACATGGAGGCGCTCGGGCTCTATCGCGAGCGCGCCGATGGCGTGCAGATACGCGAGCGGCGGCTGTTCCGCACCGAAATCCGCTTGCCCTCGAACGTTCCGGTCGGCAGCTTCGGCGCCGTCATCCGCCTGTTCGTCGACGGCCGCGAGGTGGCGCGGCGCGACCTCGCGATCGATGTCGACAAGACCGGACTCGAGCGTGCGATCTATCTTCTGGCGCGGGAGCGGCCGCTCCTTTATGGCACCGCCGCCGTCTTCATCGCGCTGCTGTCGGGCTGGATCGCGGGCATGATCGCCACCCGCCGCTGAGAACGCGCCTCAGCCCGCGGGCGGGCGCCGGCGCCGGCGCGCGTCGCCATCGTCTTGCTGCCGGCCGCCGCCGAGAACGCTTTCGCCGGCGGGCGAAAGGGCCCCCTTGGGCGCACTCCAGACCACCTTCTGCCAGCCCTCGATGCGCTCGCGTGCGGCGGCGCGGAGCGCCGGGGACAGGGCCGACTCGAGCCGCTCCGTCTTCGTCCGGTCGAGCGGTGTGAAGCCGGGTCGCTTGGCCGCCGGATTGGCGAGCGACAGCTCATACCAGAAGGCCGCCTCGGCGCTGTCCCGCAGCCCCTCGGGGCCGTCGAGATAAAGGAGCGCAAGCGCGCCCTGTGCCTCGGGCGAGCCCGCCTCCGCGGCCCGGCGCAACCAGACGAGCCCGTCGAGAAAACGCGTCGAGGAGAGGCTGCGCGGGGCATCCTCGAGGAGACAGGCGGCGAGATGGTACTGCGCCAGTTCATAGCCGGCACCACGCTGCGCAAGCGCGTAGAAACCGGGAATCGCGCCGGCGCAATTGCCGGCCGCCTTCATCTCGAGCGCCTGGGTGTAGAGGCGCGACGAGACATCAACAGTGGGAATCTGCCGCACCTGCTCCAGCCGCTGCGCGGCCTGCTGGCGCGGATTCCCGCCACCGCCGGCACAGGCGGCAAGCGCCGGGAGGGCAATCAGCAGAATGAATGCAAGGCGGTTTCCCGAGGACATGACCGGCTCCCGATGAGGTGTTCCATCGGGTCGCGATCTTAGGGCAAAGCGCGACTCCTGTCTCCCGCAGAATAGGGATCGCGGCGGCTCAGCAGGCGGCGCTGATGCAATAGGGTGGCTCGGCGCGCAGGTCCTCGGCAGCCTTGCCGGTCTCGCGTGCGGCAAGAAGGAAGTCGAGGCGGCCGTCCTTTTCCTGCGCCATCACGAGCCGGTGTCCGCTCTGACGGCAGAAGGCCGGGAGGTCGGAAACGAGATCGGGGTCGTCGGCGATGACCTCGAGCAGCGCGCCGCCGTCGAGTTCGAGAAGCCTGCGCCGGATCGCCAGAATGCTGCGCGGACCCCTGAGACCTCTCACATCCAGTCTGTTCATGAAGCACTCACCCGTTGCAATGCGATTTTTCTTCTCTTCGAGCAAGGCGCGGTCGCGCCTCCCTCATGCCGCAAACAGAATAGCGGCCAAATCTCAACGAGCCCTTAATCGCCGGCAGGTGAAATGCCGACAACGGCTCATGCGAAATTCTTGGATTTCTGCGGTTTTTGCCGATCAATTCGGGCAAATTTTAGTCAAATGATCAAGTTTCTGGCGGCTCGCCGGCGAGCACGCGGCGGATGAGCGCGCAGGTGTTTTCGAGCCCGTAGAGGGCGACGAATCCGCCGAATCGCGGCCCCTCCGACTGGCCGAGAAGGGTCTCGTACAGGGCCCGGAACCAGTCGCGCAGATTGGAAAAGCCATGCGCCTTGCCGACCGCATAGACCTCGGCCTGAATGGTTTCGGCATCGGCGTCGGCGGGCAGTGCCTCGAGCCGCGCAAGAAGATCGCACATCGCCGCACGCTCGGTCCCGTCCGGCGCGCGATAGCGCTTTCCGGGCGCGATGAAATCGGCGTAATAGGCGAGCGCATGGTCCATCAGACGGTCGAGCGCAGGGTGGCTTTCGGCCGTGATCCCGGGTCGGTAGCGCGAGACAAAGCCCCACAGCGTCGCCTTGTCGGGCGCATGGCTCGCCGAGACGAGATTGAGCAGCAGCGCAAAGGAAATCGGCAGGTCGATCTCGGGCACGCGGCCGGCATGGATGTGATAGGCGGGGTTCCGGAGCTGCGCCGCCGGCTCTTCCGCGTGAAAACGGCGGACGCAGGCGAAATAGTCGTCGACGGTCCTCGGGATGACGTCGAAATAGAGCCGCTTCGCCTTGCGCGGCGACTGGTACATGAAGAGCGACAGGCTCTCGGGCGAGGCGTAGCGCAGCCATTCCTCGATGCTGATGCCATTGCCCCGCGACTTCGAGATCTTCTCGCCTTTCTCGTCGAGAAAGAGCTCGTAGATGAAGCCCTCCGGCGGACGGCCGCCGAGGATGCGCACAATGCGCGAGGACAGCCGCACCGAGTCGATGAGATCCTTGCCCGCCATCTCGTAGTCGACCGCGAGCGCCCGCCAGCGCATGGCCCAGTCGACCTTCCACTGGCATTTCACATGCCCGCCGGTGACCGGCACGGTGACAAGCGCGCCGTCCTCGTCGCGAAAGCTGATCGTGCCGGCATCGGGATCGCGATCCTCGAGCGGCACCTGCAGCACGCGTCCTGTCTTCGGGCTCAGCGGCAGGAAGGGGGCGTAGCTGCGGCGCCGCTCGGCGCCGAGCGTCGGCAGGACGACCTCGATCACCTCGTCATAATGGCGCAGGATCTCGCGCAGCGTCGCATCGAAGCGTCCCGCGCGATAGCACGCGGTTGCCGAGAGGAACGCGTAGTCGAAGCCGAAGCGGTCGAGAAAGGCGCGAAGCCGCGCATTGTTGTGAGCGCCGAAACTCTCGTGCGTACCGAAGGGGTCGGGGATCGCCGTAAGCGGTTTGCCGAGATGCTGCGCCAGCATCTCCTGGTTGGGGATGTTGGTCGGCACTTTTCTCAGCCCGTCCATGTCGTCGGAGAAGCAGACGAGTCGCGTCGGAATATCGGACAGCACGGAGAAGGCGTGACGCACCATCGAGGTGCGCACGACCTCGCCGAAGGTCCCCATATGCGGCAGACCCGAGGCGCCGTAGCCGGTCTCGAAGAGGACATAGCCTTTCTCGGGCGGCGCCGCCTCATAGCGTTTGGCGAGCTTGCGCGCCTCCTCGAAAGGCCAGGCCCTGCTCTCGCGGGCGAGCCGTGAAATGTCGCTTGCGGTGCTCATGCCATCCAGGTCCATTCCTCGCGCACCCTACACAGACGCGCGGCCGTCGGTGTAGGGTGCGCGGCAAATGGCGTCAACCGCCGGAGCGGCCTTGCAGACCCTTGCAGCCCGCGGCCGGCGCGCTATTGTGGCAATTGGTTTAGGCTTAAAGGAATGACCATGGCAGATGCGTCCGGCTCCCGCTCCTGGCCGCGGATGGACTGGCAGGACCCGCTCCTTCTCGATGACATGCTCGACGAGGAAGAGCGGCTCGTTCGCGACAGCGCCCGCCAGTTCGCCCGCGAACGGCTGCTGCCGCGCGTGATCGAGGCCAATCGGCGCGAGCATTTCGATCCCGCGATCATGCGCGAGATGGGCGCCGCCGGACTGCTCGGCCCGACCATCGATGGTTATGGCTGCGCCGGCGCCTCGTCTGTCGCCTATGGCCTCATCGCGCGCGAGATCGAGGCCGTCGATTCGGGCTATCGCTCGGCGATGAGCGTGCAGTCCTCGCTCGTCATGCATCCCATCGAGGCCTATGGCAGCGCCGGGCAGAAGGAGCGTTTCCTGCCCGGTCTCGCGACCGGCGAGATCATCGGCTGCTTCGGTCTCACCGAGCCCGATGCGGGCTCCGATCCGGGATCGATGAAGACACGGGCGACCGCAGCCCCGGGGGGCTATGTGCTCCGCGGCAGCAAGATGTGGATCACCAATTCGCCGATCGCCGATGTCTTCGTCGTCTGGGCAAAAAGCGCGGCGCATGAGGGGCGCATCCGCGGCTTTCTGCTCGAGAAGGGCATGAAGGGACTTTCGGCACCGAAGATCGAGGGCAAGATGAGCCTGCGCGCCTCGATCACCGGCGAGATCGTGATCGACGACGTCTTCGTCCCCGAGGAAAACCTGCTGCCGCATGCACAGGGCCTTTCGGGCCCCTTCGGCTGCCTCAACAACGCCCGTTACGGCATCGCCTGGGGGGCGCTCGGGGCCGCCGAATTCTGCCTCCATGCGGCGCGAGACTACGCCCTCGAGCGCCGCGTCTTCGGCAAGCCGCTGGCGCAGAAACAGCTCGTGCAGAAGAAGCTCGCCGACATGCTGACCGAGATCACCCTCGGGCTTGTTGCCTGCGTGCGCGCCGGACGACTCAAGGACGAAGGGCGTCTTGCGCCGGAGACCATCTCGCTGCTCAAGCGCAACAGTTGCGGCAAGGCGCTGGAGATCGCCCGCATGGCGCGCGACATCCATGGCGGCAACGGCATCTCGGACGCGTTTCACGTCATCCGCCATGTGATGAATCTGGAGACCGTGAACACCTATGAGGGCACGCACGACATCCATGCGCTGATCCTCGGCCGTGCCATCACCGGGCTCGAGGCCTTCACATGAGCGACGCCGTCCGCCTCGTAACCGAGGGCGCGACGGGCCGCATCCTCCTCGACCGCGGGGCGAAGAAGAACGCCTTTACCTGCGCCATGTGGGCACGGCTTGCCGCCCTCCTCGAGGATGCGGCGGCGATGGACATCCGCCTGTTGCGCATCGAGAGTGCGGCGCCGGGCGTCTTTTCCGCCGGCGCCGATCTTGCCGAATTCGCGCTCATGGCCAGCGATCGCGAGCTGCGCCGCGAAGGGCGCGACCGCATGCGCCGGGCGCTCGATCTGCTGGCCGCCTTTCCGCGACCGAGCGTCGCCGTCATTGCCGGTCCCTGCATGGGAGCCGGGCTTGCGCTGGCGGCGGCCTGCGATCTCAGGATCGCCGATAAGAGCGCGAAATTTGCGGTGCCGCCGGCCAGGCTCGGTCTCCTCTACATGAAGAGCGATCTGGCGCGCCTCGTCGCTCTCCTTGGGGTCGCCGGGACCAAGCGCCTCGTTTTCACGGGGCGCACCATCGACGCCGCGGAGGCGCTCCGCATCGGCCTCGTGGAGGAGCTGGTGCCCGTGGGCGCGCTTGCCGAGGCGGCCGCTGGACTGAGCGACGAGATCGCCGCCGGGGCGCCGGCGAGCATCGCCGCGATGAAAACCTTCATCGATCGCTCGGCGGCGGGTGAAGGTGAGGATGCGGCGAGCCGCGACGCCTTTCTCGCGGCCTATGACAGCCCCGAATTCGCCGCCGGTCTGGCCGCCTTTCGCCGCCGCCGGCGCTGATCGCAACGCGGCGATCCGCCGCTGTCGGGTCATTTTTGATCCGCGTCAATGGACGCCGCCCGATTTCGCTCCTAATCCTTGGCGCGAGAGCGTGACGCGGACGTCGCGGGCGCGGGATGCCCGGCCCGTCGCGGTGGCAAGGAGGAGCGCCGGTCATGGCATCACAATCCCGCCCGGGGTCGGTGGAGATGATGGCCGATCTGCCGGCCCGCCTTGCCGGCCTGCCCCTCGAGGCGATGCTCGCGCGCAGCCTCAGCCGGCACCCGGGCCTGCTTGCCCGCCTTGGCTGGAGCGAGCCACGGACGGTGCTGGTCGAGCCGCGCGATCTGCCCTTCGCGATTCTCATCCGCTGCAGCCGCGAGGGAGCCGCGCTCCGCACCGTCCGCAAGGCAGGTGCTGCGGTGGCGGCGGGCGTCGATGCCCGGATCCGCGGCGCGCTGCCGGATCTTCTCGCCCTCGTCAGCGGCGGCGGCGACGGCGATGCGCAGTTCTTCGCCCGCCGCCTCGCCTTCGACGGCGACACCGAAATCGTGCTCGCCCTGCGCAACGCCCTCGAGGATGCCGACATCGACCCGCTCGCCGACCTCCTGCCGCTGCCCGCCGCCGCCGTGCCGCCGCTGCGGACCCTTCTCGCATCGCTCGCCCGTGCGAGCGGCAGGATTGCCGATCGCCTCGGCGTGCTCGAGCGGCTGCTCGAAGGGCTGGCCGCGGCGCCGGGAGAGGAGGGATGACGAACATGGATCGGCTCGAGATCGTCTGCCCGGCGGGCACGCCGGCGGCCTTGCGCACCGCCGTTGCGGCGGGTGCCGACAGCGTCTATGTCGGCTTTCGCAACGAGACCAATGCGCGCAATTTTCCCGGCCTCAATTTCGATTATGAGGAGCTCGTCGCGGGCATCGCCTTTGCCCATGATCACGGCGTCAAGGTGCTCCTCGCCATCAACACCTATCCGCGCGCCGGCGATCCCGGCCCCTGGCAGCAGGCCGTCGACGACGCCGCGCGGGCCGGAGCGGACGCGGTGATTCTCGCCGATCCCGGCCTTCTTGCCTATGCGCAGCGGACGCATCCCGATCTGCGGCGCCATCTCTCGGTGCAGGCCTCGGCGTCGAACGCGACCGCCATCGCCTGGTACCGGCGGCGCTTCGGTATCCGCCGCGTCGTCCTGCCGCGGGTTCTCACCCTGCCGCAGATCGCGGCGATTGCGCGTGCGGTCGATGTCGAGACCGAGGTCTTCGTTTTCGGCGGGCTCTGTGTCATGGCCGAGGGCCGCTGCCTGCTCTCCTCCTATGTCACCGGCGAATCGCCGAACATGAACGGTGTCTGCTCGCCAGCGAGCGCGGTACGCTATCACGAGGAGGGTGACACGCTGGTCTCGACGCTGGGCGGGCTCACCATCAATCGCTTCGGCCCCCGGGAGAAGGCCGGCTACCCGACCCTGTGCAAGGGTCGCTTTGTCGCCCGCGGCGAGGCCGCCTATCTCTTCGAGGAGCCGACCAGCCTCAACGCGGTCGGCATGCTGCCCGATCTCGCCGCCGCCGGGGTGCGGGCGATCAAGATCGAGGGGCGGCAGCGCGGCCGCGCCTATATTGCGCGCGTGATCGGCGCCGTTCGCGCGGCGGTCGACGCGGTGGCGGCGGGTGAACCCCCGGATATGACGGCGCTGCATGCCCTGAGCGAGGGTGGCCGCGAGACCGTCGGTGTCTATCGGAAGGGATGGCGATGAGGGGACAGAAGTCCACCCCTGCTTCGGGCACGCTGAGCCTCGGCCCGCTGCTCTTCAACTGGCCGCCGGAGCGGGTGCGCGCCCTTTATGACGGTATTGCCGGGTCAGCGGCGATCGGGACCGTGCATATCGGCGAGGTGGTATGTGCCAAGCGCGCTCCGCTTCTTGCCGGGGCGCTGGCCGAGGCGGTGGCAAGGCTCGCGGCCGCCGGCAAGGAGATCGTCCTCTCGACCCTGGCGCTGCCGGCCGATGCCCGCGAGCTCGCCGCCATGGAGGCGCTGGTGCGCGACGCGGGAGGCCTGGTCGAGGCCAATGACGTGGCGGCGCTGGCGCTGCTCGAGGGACGACCGCACGCCGTCGGCCCCTTCATCAATGTCTATAATGAGGGCACGCTCGCGACGCTGGCGGAAAACGGGGCGGTGCGCGTCTGTCTGCCGCCCGAGCTCGATCGCCAGACCATCGCCACGCTCGCCGCGACCGGGCTCGCCGAGATCGAGGTCCAGGTCTTCGGGCGCCTGCCGCTGGCGCTGTCGGCGCGCTGCTACCATGCCCGCGCGCATGGCCTGGCGAAGGACAATTGCCGCTTCGTCTGCGGCGAGGATGCCGACGGGATGATGGTCGAAACGCTCGACGGCGAGCCTTTCCTCGCGGTCAACGGCATCGGGACGCTGTCCTACAGCTACCGCTGCCTGCTCGCGGAACTCGATGAACTCCGCTCGCTCGGCGTAGGGCGCTTCCGGCTCTCGCCGCACAGTCTCGACATGGTCGCGGTCGCGGAACTCTTCAGGGCGGTGCTTGATGGCGGCATCGATGCCGCGATGGCGCTCGAAGACCTGCAGCGCCATCTTCCGGGCGCCGTTCTCGCAAACGGATATTATTACGGGCAGCGTGGCCTCGCCTGGCGGGCAAGGCGCACCGGCATGCCAGGCGCAGAGACACCGGCGACTTCCTGAGGCCCGGCGCCGGGCGAGGGGTCAGCAGTCGTTTTCGCCCGTCCCGGTTCCACCGGACGCGGATTCAAGCCCCTCATATTGCTCCGGCGCCTCGGCGACCTCCCTGAGAAAGAGCTGCGGTCCGGCCTGCAGGGCAAGGCCGAAGACGCCGTCGCGCGTCCATTGCACCCGCCCCGCGAATTCACCGAGCGGCGGGATCGACAGCAGCACCTCGTCTCCGGTGTGCACCGGCGCGGCACATTCGATGAGGGTTCCGGCAAGAGACACGTCGGCAACGCGGGCCACAAAACTCCGGTCATCCTCAAGAGTGATACTGGCGCGCCAGCTGACGTCCAGCCGTTCGTCCTTGCGACGCTCTTCGCTCATCTTCACCTTTATTCGTCACCTGAAGCCATGCGGCTCCGTCTGTCCAGACGCTGCACACAAAAGCATAAGGATTTTCGGATTTCAAAACCACCGATTTCTGCACGGATTTCCGGTGCATGATCGCGCGCCGGAGGGAGAGCCCTTCCGCCATCCGACCGGAATGGCCGCCGCCTGAGGGCTGCCGGCTGCATCGGGAGCACCGGCGCCCGGAAGGGCGACATCACAATCCGGTGATCTCCGGGGTGAATGCGCTCACCCGGTTTCCCGCCGCAAGACTTGCGGTTAAAAGGTCGCGATCGTCGCGTGCCCGCACGTTTCCGCGTTCGAGGGGGTGCGGGCGGCGGTCGATGCCTTTCAGGGCCGGACCGAGGGTCCGCGGGGTCATGTCGCATTTGAATCGATTTATTCTTAAACGGGAAAGTCTTTATTAAGATTCGCCTATAACGATAGCCCCTCAACGGATGTTCACGTCCGATCACACAACATATGCCGGTGGTGCAGATCATGAAAAATCTACGCTTCGGAGCACGGCTCCTGCTAGGCTTCTCGACTCTCGGCGTGCTGATGGGGGCACTCGGTGTCTTTGCCCTGCGCGAGAGCAGCATCCTCGCTGACCTGACGCAGAAGCTCTATGACCATCCCATGGCGGTAAGCAATGCCGCGCTCGACATCCGGGCCGGCGTCCTTGAGATCGAGAACGGCCTGTTCCGGCTCAAGGGTAACGAATCGGAATCCGAGATCGACCGCATCGACCGGGAGACGGCGCGCACCGACGCCATGATCGCCGCACGGTTCGACCTTATTCGCGAGCGGTTTCTTGGCGACCCTCGCCAGATCGAGGCCGCGCGGGCGCTTTATCGCGCCTGGCATGACGGGCGCGGCACGCTCGTCACCGCACTTCGCAACGCGGCGGGGGCGAACGCGCTCGCCGCCGCACGCGCGCAACAGAAGCTGCGGCTCGACCGGCTTGCCGAGGCAATGGACGGCGTGGTCGCCTTCGCCCGCAACAAGTCCGACGAGTTCATGGCGCGCGCCGATGCCACGAGGCGGCGCTCCTTCTGGTCGATACTCCTGCTCATGTTCGCCACACTTGGCATTGCAGCGACCATTGCCGTCATCATCACCCGCAGTATCACGCGACCGATGGCAGCCCTGCGCGGCGCCATGGCAACGCTTGCCGCCGGTCGTCACGATGTCGAGATTCCCGGAAGCGAGCGGCGCGACGAGATCGGCGGTCTCATCGCCGACATCCAGAGGGCAAGCGGCGAGGCGCTCCGGACCATGGGTCATATGGACGAGGTGATGGCAAGGGTCAGTGAGACGACGGCGACCATCGTCGCCGCGGTGGAGCAGCAGGACAGCGCGACCAAGGAAATCGCCCACAATGTGCAGGGTGCGGCGGCCGGAACGCGGCGGGTCTCCGACGAGATCAGCACGGTGGCCGGCGCGGCGGCGGAAACCGGCGGTGTCGCGCAGCAGATGAAGGCCGCGGCCGACGCCCTGACCCGGCTCGCGCGTGACCTAAAGGCGCAGGTGGATGGCTTCATCCGCGGCGTGCGCACCGCCTGAATGCAGCCCCTTTCCTTCCTCCGGAGCATGACGATGATGCGCATCCTGCCTGCCGCCTGCGCCGCCCTTGCCCTTGCCACAGGCACTGCCGGTGCGGAGGCAGCGCCGACCGGCTGCCCCTCCGCGGCGGCTGTTGCCGCTGCCTACAAGGGCACCTTCTTCGACAACGACTTTTCCTATCTGGAGGGCTCCTGCGAGGCGGTGAAGGACGGTACGGCGGCGGAAGCGGACGGCCGCGATGCCATTCGCCGTGCAACCGATCGCCTGAAGGAAATCGCGCTTGCCGACCGTGTGCGGCTGGCGCTCGGCGGCGAATTGCGCCTCAGCTATCACAATGAGGACGGGATCGGACGCACACGCCTCGATGGCCTCGACGACCAGTTCCTGCTCAGCCGCGTTCGCGCCTATGCCGATCTTCATCTCGGCAGCCATCTGCGCGGTTATGTCGAGCTGATCGACGCGCGCAAGTCCGGCGGCCAACAGCCGCCGCGCGGCATCGAGGTGGTGCGCGGCGATATTCTCAACGGCTTCGTTGAGCTCGGCACCGCCCTTGGCGGTGGCCGCGCCTATCTGCGCGCCGGTCGCCAGGAGCTGCTGTTCGGTGCCCAGCGTCTCATCTCGCCGCTCAACTGGGGCAACACGCGACGCAATTTCGACGGTGTCCGCATCGGCTACAGACGCGGCGCCCTTGCCATCGACGCCTGGTTCACCAATCCGCGCCCGGTGACGGGCCGCGACCGCGACCGCAACAGCCGCAGCGATTTCTCCGGCCTCTATCTCTCCTGGACCGGCGTTCCCGGCCAGACGTTCGAGGTCTACGCCCTCAATCTCGACAGCGACCCGCGGGCGGGCGGCGACAGCAATTTCTGGACCTTCGGCATCCACGGCAAGGGGCAACTCGGCGCGCTCCTCTGGGAAAGCGAGAACATGATCCAGACCGGAACCGTCGCGGGGCAGGATTTCCGCGCCACATCGCTCACCTTCGGTCTCGGACGTGCGCTCGGCGACATCCTTCCGCTGGCACCGACCCTGTGGCTCTATTATGACCGCGCCAGCGGCGATGGTGATCCGGACGACGGCCGCGACCGCACCTTCCGTCAGCTCTTCCCGTTGGCGCATGCCTATTTCGGGGCCGTGGATCTGGTGGCGCGGCAGAATGTCGAATCCCTCTCGGCACGCCTCTCGCTCAGGCCGCATCCCCTCCTCACGACGTTCGCCGTCTTCCACGACTTCGCCCTCGCGCGCGCCACCGACGCGCTCTACAATGCGGGCGGTGCGCCGATCCGTCGCGACGCAAGCGGGGTTTCCGGCAAGGATGTCGGACGCGAGCTCGACCTCATCCTGCGCCTCAGCCCGCGCTCATGGACGACCATCGAGCTCGGCTTCGCGCGCTTCTGGGCCGGCGGTTTCGTCACCGCGACGAACGGCCCCGGGATCACCGGCAATGCCGACTTTTTCTACCTGCAGTCGGTCTTCCGCTTCTGAGCGGCCCCGCGGGTCGCGCAAGGGCGTGCGCCGCCACCCTCGCGGCGGGATTGCCCGCGTCCTTATTTTGTGCCCAGATGCGGCCCGGGAATTCGACTGGCAGGGAACGAGGGAACCGTGGCACGCCATCCCGACGACTGCAGCAATCTGGTTCAGATGTTTCTCGAGCGCGTCGAGCGCCACCCGCAGCGGCCCTTCCTGTGGGCGCGGCGCGAAGGGGCCTTCCGCGCCCTGATCTGGCAGGAGACCGCGGACCGGGTGGCGCGGCTCGCGCACACGCTCGTCGCGCTCGGCGTCGAGCCGGGCGACCGCGTGGTGCTCGTCTCGGAAAATCGCCCGGAATGGCTGATCGCTGATTTCGCGATCATGGCCGCGGGGGCGATCACCGTGCCCGCCTATGTCACGAACACCTCCCGCGACCATCTCCACATCCTCGAGAACAGCGGTGCGAAGGCGGCGATCGTCTCGACGGCGCGGCTCGCCCGCGCCTTCTTGCCGGCGGCGCACCAGTCGGATGCGCTCGGGCAGGTGATCGCGATCGAGGAACCGCGGCTCCGGCAGAGCATCAATGCGGAGATCCATCTCTGGGAGCCGAGTCTCGCCGCCCAGTCGGGATCCCTCGATCTCCTGCGCGACCGGGCGGCGGCGCTCGGCCGGCGTGACGTTGCCTGCATCATCTACACCTCGGGAACCGGTGGCGCACCCAAGGGCGTCATGATCAGCCATGGTGCGATCCTCGCCAATTGTGCCGGCGGCATGGACGTCCTCGCGGAAATCGGGCTTGAGGGACACCGCTTTCTCTCCTTCCTGCCCCTCAGCCACGCCTATGAGCACAGTGCCGGACAGATGCTGCCGGTGGCGATCGGCGCCGAGATCGCCTATGCCGAGGGGATCGACAAGCTGGCACCGAATATGCGCGAGATGCGGCCCACCGTGATGGTCGTCGTGCCGCGACTGTTCGAGATGCTGCGCACACGGGTGCTGCGGCAGGTGGAAAAGGACGGCGGACTGCGCAAGAAACTGTTCGACCGCGCCATCACGCTCGGCACACGCCGCGCGCTCGGTGGCCCGCAACTCTCCCTGCGCGAACGCCTTGAGGACCGGCTGCTCGATGTCACCGTGCGCGGCAAGGTGCGCAGGGGCTTCGGTGGCCGTGTCCGGGCAATGGTTTCCGGCGGTGCGCCGCTCAATCCCGATGTCGGAGCGTTTTTCATGGCCCTCGGCCTGCCGCTCCTGCAGGGCTATGGCCAGACCGAGGCGGCACCGATCATCTCGGTCAACCGACTGACCGGCGCCAAGGTGCACACTGTCGGCCCGCCACTCAAGGGGGTCGAGGTCCGGATCGCCGAGGACGGCGAGATTCTGGTCCGCGGCGAGCTGGTGATGAACGGCTACTGGCAGGATGCGCAGGCGACGGCCCGTGCCATCCAGGACGGCTGGCTGCATAGCGGCGACATCGGCCATATCGACGCGGACGGCCATCTCGTGATCACCGATCGCAAGAAGGACATCATCGTCTCCGACAAGGGCGAGAATGTCTCGCCGCAGCGCATCGAGGGCATGCTCGCGCTCGAGCCCGAGATCGGCCAGGTGATGGTCTATGGCGACCGCAAGCCGCATCTCGTGGCCCTTGTCGTGCCCGATGCCGACTGGCTCGCGGGCTGGGCGCGCGAGACCGGCAAGGCATGCGATCTCGGCACCCTCGCCACCGATCCCGATCTCAAGGCCGCGCTCGACGTCGCCGTGGCCCGGGTCAACAAGCGCCTCGCGCCGGTCGAGCGGGTGCGCCGCTTCGCCATCGCCAGCGCGCCCTTCACCATCGAGAACGAGCAGATGACGCCGACCCTCAAGGTGCGCCGGCACGTCATCACCGCGGCCTATCGCGATGTCCTCGAGGGGCTTTACGGATCAAGGACGGCGACGACCGCCGAATCCTGACACCTTCGTTGTGCTTGCCTCCATCCGGCGGTGTTGCCAGAATTCGCCGCCGGAGGAGGAGTCATCCGGGGAAAGGATATCGGCCATGAAACGGGTTTTCTGCGCGGCGCTGCTCGGCGCCGTCGCTTTCATTCCGGCGGCGTCGGCACAACGGGATCTCTCGCAGGTCGAGATCCGCACCGAACATGCCGGCGGACAGGTCTATGCGCTGTTCGGCGCCGGCGGCAATATCGGCGTGCTCAGGACCGATGACGGGGTAATCCTGATCGACGACCAGTTCGCACCCCTGAGCGAGAAGGTCCGCGCCGCGGTCAAGGCCATCTCGGACAAGCCGATCCGCTTCCTGCTCAACACCCACTGGCATGGCGATCACACCGGCGGCAACGAGAATTTCGGTGGCGCGGGCGTCGTCATCGTCGCCCATGACAATGTCTACCGGCGCCTTGCGACACCGCAGACCTTTGCCAATGCCCGGCGCAACACCGAGGCGCGGCCCAAGGCCGCACTGCCTGTCATCACCTACAATGACGAGCTCTCCTTTCATGTCGGCGAGACCACCCATGTGGTACATGTGCCGCATGCCCACACCGACGGCGACTTGGTGGTCTTTTTCACCGAGAGCAATGTCGTCCACATGGGCGACCTTCTTTTCGTCGACCGCTATCCCTTTATCGATCTCGACTCGGGCGGCAATCTCAACGGCGTCATCGCCGGCGTGAAGGCGACGCTCGAGATCACCGGCCCGGACACCGTCTTCATCGGCGGCCACGGCCCGCTCGCGCACCGCGACAGGGTGGAAGCCTATCTCCACATGCTCGAGACGGCACGCGATCGCGTGCAGGCCCTGATCGACGCCGGCAAGTCGAAGGACGCGGTGATCGCCGCGAAGCCCATGGCCGAATATGACGCCACATGGGGCTCGGGCTTCATCAATCCGGACGCCTTTCTCGCTGCCGTCTACACCAGTCTGAGCAGCGGCGCGGAGTGATTCGCTGCCCGGCGGCACCTGGTGCCGGGGCCGATGACGGGCCTTCCCAGTTCAACAGGATGAAGTCCGCGGCTTTTCCGCAAGCGGCGATCGCGATATGCAGGGATCGTCGGCCGTGCCATGTCCGGACGGGCAGTCATGGCGGGCAGGAGACGGGGTGAGGGGCACCGCGTCGCAGGATCCGGGGCAAGGTTCATGGACAGGCGTGCAGCGTTTCGCAGCTTCGAATTCGGCGTCGACGACGAGACAGGGATCGAACGCGATCGCCGCGCCTTCCGCGATGCGCTCGGACGTTATCCGACCGGCGTCGCCGTCGCCACCACACGCGATGCCGCCGGCCGGCCGCACGGCATCACCATCAACAGCTTCGCCTCGGTCAGCCTCGATCCGCCGCTCATCCTGTGGAGCATCGCGCGGCGGGCGACGACGGCGGACGCCTTTCTCTCCGCACCATATTTCGCGATCAGCGTCCTCGCCGAACACCAGGAGGCGCTGGCGCGCGCCTTTTCCTGGTCCGCGGCCGACCGCTTTGCGGGTGTCGCGACCGTGGCGGGGCTCGGCGAGGTGCCGCTGCTCGAGACCGCGCTGGCGGCGTTCGAATGCCAAAGGGAGGCGGTTCACCCGGGTGGCGATCACGCCATCCTCGTCGGCCGCGTCGCGCGCTTCCGGATGCGGCCGGGCCGGCCACTGCTCTTTCACGCCGGCCTCTTTCGCGGCCTCGAATAGAGCCCCTCAGCGTGGCGCCATGCGGATGGCCCCGTCGAGACGGATGGTCTCGCCGTTGAGCATCGGATTCTCGACGATATGCTGCGCCAGCGCCGCATATTCCGACGGGTCGCCGAGACGGTGCGGATGCGGCACCGAGCGGGCGAGACTCTCGCGCACCTCCTCGGGCAGCCCCATGAGCAGCGGCGTCGCGAACAGGCCCGGCGCGATGGTCATGACGCGGATCTGCTTGTCGGCAAGATCACGGGCGATCGGCAGCGTCATGCCGACGATGCCGCCCTTCGAGGCCGAATAGGCGGCCTGGCCGATCTGGCCGTCGAACGCCGCCACCGAGGCGGTGTTGATGATCACCCCGCGCTCCTCGCCAAGGGCGTCGGCGGCGACGAGACGCGCAGCAAAGAGTCGGATGCAGTTGAAGCTGCCGACGAGATTGATCGCAATCACCTTCCTGAAGAGGTCGTAATCATGCGGTTCGCCGCGGCTGACGGTCTTGGCCGCCGGGCCGATGCCGGCACAATTGACGAGCACCCGGGCGACGCCATGCGCGGCTGCGGCGGTATCGATGGCAGACACCACCGCCGCCTCGTCGGTCACGTCGGCGGCAAGGAACAGACCCTTGATCTCGTCGGCGAGCGCCGGCCCCCTGTCTCCGTCACGGTCGAGAATTGCGACCTTCATGCCGGCGGCCGCAAAGCGGCGCGCCGTCGCCGCACCCAGTCCCGAGGCGCCCCCGGTGACGATCGCGGCGAGGCCCTGTGTCTGCATGATTCACCTTTCGAGATTGGCGGCCTTGTTCGCGCCTTTCCTGCCATGTGCCGCGCCCGGCATCAAGCGTCCGGTGGCGCGGCGGCAAGCGGCGCGCGCCTGAGCCGGGCCTCGCGGCGGGCGATATAGAGGGTCGAGGCGGCGATCAGCGCGGCACCGATCGCGGTCGACAGATGCGGCACCTCGCCGAAGAACAGATAGCCGGCAAGCGCCGCGGTGAGAATCCGCACATATTCGAACGGCGCGACGAAGCTCGCCTCCGCCGCGCGATAGGCACGGATGAAGGACGTCTGGGCCGCGAGCCCGACCAGCGCAAGCAGGACGAGGAGCGCCCACTGCGCGCCGTCCGGCGACACCCAGAAAAGGGCGCTCGGCACCGCGGTCACGAGCGCGACGCCGAGATTGGTATAAAGGATGATCGTGTTCGGATGGTCGCTCTCGGCCAGCTTCTTCACCTGGATGACGCCCACTGCCATGACCGCGGCAACGGCGAGCGCGGCCAGCGCGACCAGCGGCGGCGCCCCGATCGGTCCGAGCGCGGCGGGATTGACCATGATGAGGACGCCGAGGAAGCCGGCCAGCGTCGCCAGCGCGCGGCGCAGCCGGACAACCTCGCCGAGAAAGAGCACGGCGAGCAAGGTGATGAAGAGCGGTTTGGAGAAGGAGATTGCGGTCACATAGGCCAAGGGCAGGACGGTGAGGACCCAGAAACCGAGCACATTGACGATGGCCAGCGTCGCTGTCCGTCCGGCAAGCAGCCAGGGCCGGCGCGGTCGAAACACGCGACGCGACTGGCGCAGCATGAAGGCGAGGATCGCGGCGACCAGAATTACCGCGCGGACGGCGACGATCTCGTACGCCGGCAGGCTCTGCCCGAGATACTTGACGAGCGCGCCCATGACGGTAACGAGCACGGCCGTCGCCAGCATCCAAAGGATGGCACGGGTCGGCCCGGGAAGTGGCGGCACCGGCTTGCAGGCCGACGCGGAGCGGGACCCGGCGGGCGCCGCGGCATCGTCCTGCCGCTGGTTAATGCGGTGTCGCCCCGGCACCGAGATCCGCGGCGCCCCATAGCTTTTCGAGATTGTAGAAGCTGCGCACCTCGGGGCGGAAGATATGCACGATGAGGTCCCCGGCGTCGATCAGCACCCAGTCCGCCTGTGGCAGGCCCTCGACGCGGACCCCGCTCTCGCCGGCATGCTTGAGCGCCTCGATCGTGTGTTCGGCGAGCGCCGCCACCTGGCGCGCCGAGCGGCCACTGGCGATGATCATGAGGTCGGCGATCGATGATTTTCCGGCGAGCGGAATGGTGATGATGTCTTCCGCCTTCTTGTCCTCGAGCACCGTGAGAACGGTGTTGCTCGCTTCCTCCGCCGTCATCGGCGGTGATTTTACGGACACGCGAAGTGTCGTCGGTCGTATGTGCAAACCCTACTCCTCCGATGCACCCGCTCCGCCACCGCCTTCGCGGAGCGCCGTGGCAGATATGGGGTGTCTGCGCAAGCTGATAAAGGTCCAGACCGGTGTCGGCGTCGTTGCAAGGGCCTTCCGGGCTCCCTGTGGCAAGCGATGGTGGCGGAAGCACTGTGCGAACTTTCCCGCCAAGCCCTTGAAAGCATAGCGGTCCCGATCCATCACCGCAAGCGGAACGAGGCTCGCCAGCTCGCGCCAGCGACACCATTTCACGAGTTCGGAGAGATTGTCGGCTCCCATCAGCCAGACGAACGCCGCCCCCGGAACCGCGGCGCGCAGCCGGGCCAGTGTGTCGACCGTGTAGACGGTGCCGAGCCTGGTCTCGAGGGCAGAAACATGGATCCGTGGATGCCGCGCCACGGTGCGCGCCGTGGCCAGTCGCTCGGCAAGCGGTGCCATGCCGCGGCGCGGCTTGAGCGGATTCTGCGGGCTGACGAGCCACCAGACATGATGCAGTGCCAGCCGTTTCAGAGCCTCGCGACTGATGTGCAGATGGCCCTCGTGCGCGGGATTGAAGGAGCCGCCGAGAAGCCCGATCCGCAGCCCGCGCCAGCGCGCCGATGCCGGCACCAGCGGGTGACCGCGCGGCGGCCCGGCGCTTCTCGGACAGGCACCGGCGATAAAGCGCCGCACGTCCATCAGGACGCCTCCGTCGGTTGCGCGTCGAAGATCCGCTTCGTGAGCCGGACC